>CAZXSG010000259.1:0-6184 GCA_964643185.1 uncultured Holophagales bacterium | reverse complement strand
TGCCCTGACACTTCTCGTCGTTTCTTCCGGAGGCCGGCGGTACGGGCTCCCGGTGCCGCAGGTGGCGTCCGTCGACGTGGCGGCATCCGCCGAAGTGGCACCCGTCGCACTCGGCGACGACGCCACCCGCGCGCAGCCGGGCGTCGCCGCCGCTCTCGCTTCGGTGCTCGGGATTCCAGCTTCCGGGGTTTCCACGCACACGGTCGCCACGTCCTCGGGCGGGCGCTTCGGCGTGACCGAGGTCCTGGGTCTCTCCGATCTCCCGCTCGGAAACCTCCGCAGGCTGCCGGGCCTCCTCCGGAGGTTCGTGCCGGCCTCCGTGCTGGGCGCGGCCGTGGAAGACGGGGACTCGCTCTTCCTCGTTCTCGATCTCTCGAAGCTCGACGCGCTCGCCGCGTTCTCTGAAACCCGAACCTAAGCCGCGAGGTTTCCCGATGAAGAGAAATTGGACCGTCCGCCAGAAGCTGTTCGCCGTGATCGTGGCCTTCACGATCCCGATCCTCCTTCTTCTGGTGCTCTACGTGGGGGCGATCCGCGAGTTCATCGACTTTGCCGAGAAGGAGCGCCAGGGTCTCGTCTACCAGAGGCCCCTCGAGCGGCTGCTCGAGCTCCTCCCCGAGCACGCGCTCCAGGTACGCCGCGCGTCCGAAGGGATTCCCGACGCCGCCGAGGAGACGACGCGCAAGGCGGGCCAGATCGATGCCGGGTTCGCCCAGCTCGCGGAGGTCGACGGGCGCCTCGCGAATGATCTCGAGACCTCGCCCGACGGGCTCGCTCAGAACAAGAGGAGCCAGCTGGCCGTCGAGACGCTGCGGCGCGCGTGGGACGAGGTGAAGACCAAGGGCGACGCCGCGGGCGGGCCGTCGCACGCCTCTCTCATCGCCGCCGTGCGGGGTCTCATCGTCCATGTGGGCGACAAGTCGAATCTCATCCTGGATCCGGACCTCGACAGCTACTACCTCATGGACATGTCGCTCCTGAAGCTCCCGCAAACGCAGGACCGCATCCAGGAGATCCTGTTCTTCGCGCTGGACCTCGAGAAGCGCGGCGCGCTCACGCCGAAGGAGCGCATGCAGCTCCACACCCACGTGGAGTTCCTCAAGAAGGCCGACCTCGACGGCATCAACCTGAGCGCCGAGACGGCGATCCTCGAGGACCCCAAGCCCAGGAACTACGGCCCGAGCCCGACGCTGGCGCGCAACCTCTCACCCACTCTCGCGGAGAACACCAAGACGAACGAGGCGTTCATCGCGGTTCTCCGGCGCATGGTCGACGCGGAGAAGGTCGACGTGAAGGCCGAGGACCTCACGCGCGCGGCGCTGGATGCCCGCGCCGCGAGCTTCAAGCTCTGGACGGTCACGGCCGACGAGCTGGACACGCTCCTCGTCATGCGGATCGCCGCCTACCGCTCCCGCCTCGTGATGACGAGCGCCATCGGCATCGGCTCGCTCCTCATCTGGTGCGTGCCCATCATCATGATCGTCAACTCCATCACGCGGCCGCTCGCGAGCGCCGTCTCGATCCTGGGCTCCTCGTCGGCGGAGCTCACGGCCCAGGCCCAGGGCCAGTCGGCGGGCGCCACGGAGCAGGCCGCCGCCGTGGCCGAGGTGACCGCCACGGTGGAGGAGCTGTCGCGCACCGCCCGGCAGATCGCCGAGACCGCGGGCAAGGTCGCGCAGACCGCGGAGGAGAACCTCAAGAGCGCCGAGAGCGCGCACCACGCCGTGGAGGAGACCGCGCAGGGCATGGAGGCCCTCAAGGGCAAGGTGCACACGCTGGCCGAACGCATCCTCGTGCTCGGCGAGAAGGCCCAGCAGATCTCCGTGGTCGTGAACATCATCAACGACTTCGCGGGGGACACGCACCTCCTCGCGCTCAACGCGGCGATCGAGGCCGCGGGCGCGGGCGAGCACGGCAAACGGTTCGGCGTCGTCGCGGCCGAGGTGAAGCGCCTCGCCGAGCGCGTCGTGCAGGCCACCACCGAGATCCGCACGCTCATCTCGGAAGTTCAGAGCGCGACGAACGGCGCCGTCATGTCGGCCGAGGACGGCGCGAAGGAAGCCGAGCGCGGCTCCGCTTTGGCCGTGCGGTCGGGCGAGGCGATCAACGAGATCCTCGAGCAGGTGAAGAGCACGTTCGGGCTCGCGCAGGAGATCTCGATGGCGACCCAGCAGCAGGGCCAGGCCTCCGAGCAGGTGGCCCGCACGATGCACGACGTCTCCGTGGTCGCTCAGGGAGCGGCCACGGCCGCGCAGCAGGCTCAGTCGGCGGCCGAGCAGCTCCGCGGCGTGGCCGAGAAGCTGGGCAGCCTCGTCGCGAGGAAGGAAGCCTAAGGCTCCTCACACGTGCAGGGGATCGACCTCTCCGATCTCGTCCCGGAGTTTCTGTCCGAGGTACGGGAGCATCTCGAGGCCCTCGAGCGGGGTCTCCTGCAGCTCGAGCTCTCGGGCGCGGAGGAGTTCCAGAAAAAGCTCATCAACGGGCTCTTCCGGGCAGCGCACACGATCAAGGGCTCGGCGCGCGTCATGGGCTACGACGCGATCTCCCGCGTGGCGCACGCCATGGAGGACATCCTCGACCACTGCCGGGAGAACCAGAACAACCCGAACGCGGCGTCGATCGACAAGCTGCTCCGGGCCGCGGACCGGCTGCGCACGCTGACGGATCAGCCAGCGACCTCGCAGGAGGGCGCGGACGCGATGATCGCGGAGCTCCGTGGCGGCACTCCCGCGGCGGCGTCCTCCGCGCCCGTGCTCGAGGCGGCTCCGTTGGCGCCTCCACCGTCGGCCCCGCCTCCCGCGCCGGTCGCGCCAGCCCCGCCGGTCGCCGAGCCAGTCTCCGCGGCCCCGGCATCGGACTCGCTGGCGGGCTCGGCACCTGAGGCTCCGCCCGTTCCGGGCTCCGCACCGGCTCTCGAGGCTCCGCCCGTTCCGGGCTCCGCACCGGCGGGCAGCGAAACGGTGCGCGTCGCGGTGTCGCGCCTCGACGAGCTGCTCCGGCTCTCGGGTGAGCTCGTGATGGGTGTGCAGAGACTCGAGGCCGTGCAGAAGCGGCGGGGCGTGCTCGTGGGCGGCCTCAACCGGTTCCTGCAGAGCGTCGTCGGCAAGGAGCAGCGGCTCCGCTCGGGCGAGAGCTTCTCCGAGGAGACGGCCTCGGACATCGTCACGGAGGCCAAGAGGTTCGTCGGCGAGATCGAGTCCTTCCGCGGAGAGACGGGCGACGTCGCGCGGCTCCTGCCGTCCATCACCGAACGCATCGAGCAGGAGGTCATGGGCCTCCGGCTCTATCCGCTCTCCGCGGTCTTCGGCACGCTGCCGCGGCTCGTGAGGGACCTTTCCAAGGAGCACGGCAAGCCCGTCGATCTCATCATCGAGGGCGAGCGCACCGAGCTCGACCGGCGCGTCATCCAGGGGCTCTCCGAGCCGCTCCTCCACATCGTGCGGAACGCCGTGGACCACGGCCTCGAGACGCCCGAGGAGCGCGAGGCCGTGGGGAAGCCGCGCACCGGGCGCTTCACCGTCACAGCCGTGCGGCAGGGCGGCCGCGTCTTCGTGGACCTCGAGGACGACGGCCGCGGCCTGGACGCCCAGAAGCTCCGGGAGACGGCCGTCCGCAAGAAGCTCCTCTCGCACGACGAGGCCGCGGCGCTGGACGACCAGGCCGCGCTCGAGCTCATCTACCTGCCCGGCTTCTCCACGAGCGCGCTCATCACGACGACCTCGGGGCGCGGCGTGGGCATGGACGCCGTCGTCGCCTCGCTGCAGAAGCTGGGCGGCTCGGTGGAGCTCACCACGGAGAAGGGCAAGGGCACTCGCTTCCGGCTCGCGCTGCCCCTCACGGTCACGATCTCGCACGCCCTTCTCGTGGAGGTGGGCGACCGCGTCTACGCGCTGCCCTCGGCCGGCGTCGAGCGCATCGTGAAGCTCTCGCGCCAGAACGTGACGATCTCGGCCGGACGGGAGCAGGTGCTCCTCGAGCGCGAGCCGGTGTCGATCCTGAGGGTGGGCCGCCTCCTCTCGCGCAACGCGCTCGCCGCCGAGTCCGGCGCGCTCGAGGGCCCGGCGCTCGTCGTGAAGACGGCGGGCGGCCGGTTCGCGCTGGCCGTCTCCCGCGTCGTCGACGAGAAGGACGTCGTGCTCAAGCCGCTCGGCGAGATCCTGGCACGGGGCGAGCTGGCCTCGGCGGCGACGCTCCTGCCCGACGGCTCCCTCGTCCTCGTGCTGGATCCGCTGGCCCTCGTGCGCGCGGGACGGGGAACGCGGCGGCGCCGCGAGGAGAGCAGCGTCGCGCGGGGCCCGAGGAAGGTCCTCGTGGCCGACGACTCCACCACGACGCGCGAGCTGGAACGGTCGATCCTCGTGGCCTCGGGGTTCGACGTCGAGACCGCCGTGGACGGCGAGGACGCCTGGTCGAAGCTCCAGCTGGGCGATTTCGACCTCCTGATCACCGACGTCGAGATGCCCGGCATGAACGGCTTCGAGCTCACGGAGAAGGTGCGGCGCGATCCCCGGTTCGCCGGCCTCCCGGTCGTCATCATCACGAGCCTCGACAAGGACAGCGAGCGAAGGCGCGGGCTCTCGGCGGGCGCGCAGGCCTATCTCGTGAAGAACTCCTTCGACCAGACGGCGCTCCTGGAGACGCTGGAGAGGCTGCTTCCGTGAACGCGTATCATTTCGGGTCCGGAGCCTAGAGAACGTGCCGTCCAACATCGACGTCCTCGTCGTCGACGACAGCGCCCCCGTCCGCGGGTACCTCTCACGCGTTCTGGAACGCGCGGGGAACCGTGTGAAGTCCGCCTCCACGGGAGAGGACGCGCGGATCCTCTGGGAGGCCAACGCCTTCGACCTCGTATTGCTCGACCTCCTCCTGCCCGACACCGACGGGCTCGAGCTCCTCGCCGACCTCCGCGGGAAGTTCAAGGAAATCTGCATCGTCATGGTCACCGGCCACGCCGGCATCCGCTCGGCGATCCAGGCCGCACAGCTCGGCGCCGACGGCTACCTCAACAAGAACGACATCGTGGGCTCGCAGGAATCCGTGGACGAGCTGATGCACCAGCTCGACCAGAGCCTCTCGGTGCGCCGCGGCCACAAGATGCAGGCCGAGCTCGAGCGCATGCGCTCCGATCTGTACGCCATGGTGTCGCACGACCTGCGCAACCCCATCAACGCCATCCAGCTCGCCGCGGGCTCCCTCGTGGAGGACTTCGGCGAGGAGGAGGTCTCGGGCGAGGTGCGGCATCTGGCCGAGACGATCCTCAAGAACGCCGAGAGCCTGCTCCGCCAGCTCAACGACTTCCTCGACTTCTCGAAGCTCGACGCGGGGATGTTCCGCCTCGACGTCGAGCCCTGCGAGGTCTCGGCGCTCACCCGGGGCACGGTGGACCAGCTGATGCCTCTCGCCCGGAAACGCGGCCACAACCTCAGGTTCGCGACCGACGTCTCGATTCCCATCTACTCCAAGATCGACGCGCGCCGCATCGAGCAGGTGCTCGCGAACCTCATCACGAACGCCATCAAGTACACGGTGGAGCCGGGCACGCTCACCGTGACGCTCAGCTCCACGGGCTCGGCGCACACGGTGGCCGTGAGCGACACGGGAATCGGGATTCCCGCCGAGGACCTCGGAAACCTCTTCACGCGCTACGGGCGCGGCAAGGCCGAGCAGGTCAAGAAGATCCAGGGCACGGGCCTCGGGCTCCTCATCGTCAAGCAGATCGTCGAGGCCCACAAGGGACGCGTCTGGGTGAAGAGCGAGCACGGCAAGGGCTCGACGTTCGCGTTCGAGCTGCCGGCCTTCGAGTCCGTCGACGGCCCGGGAGCCGCGAGCCCGGGCTCGGCCTCCGCGTGATCCGCGTCGTCGTCGCCGACGACTCCGCCCTGTTTCGCGCCGTGCTCAAGTCGGCGCTCGAGGCGGACTCCGAGATCCAGGTGGTGGGCCGCGCCTCGAACGGGGACGAGGCCATCGAGGCCGTGGTACGCACCGAGCCCGACATCGTCACGATGGACGTCGTGATGCCGGGCCGGGGCGGCGAGGATGCGATCAAGGAGATCATGAAGCGGCGGCCCACACCGATCGTGGTCGTCTCCAGCCTCGATCGGAACGCCATCGTCTTTCGCATGCTCGCCGCGGGCGCGCTGGACGTCGTCGCCAAGCCCGACGGCTCGCAGGCGGCCATGGCGGC
>CAZXSG010000258.1:0-6188 GCA_964643185.1 uncultured Holophagales bacterium | reverse complement strand
ACCCGCAGATCGTCGTGGTGGGCGTCTACGTGGTGCAGAACCTCGACACCCCAACGCTGAGCACCCCGCGCGTCGGGGGCATGTTCCGGTCGACCGACGGAGGCGTCCACTTCACGAAGACGTTCGCGCACGCCGTTTCCGACCTCGCGGCGGATCCGAACGACGCGGGCGTTCTCTGGGCCGCCTTTGGAATCACGTTCGGCTGCTCGACGTGTCCCGACGCCGCGGGGGTCTACAAGTCCACGGATTTCGGGCTCACGTTCACGCCCTCACTCACGGCCGGTGTGGGCGGGGGCACCTTCGATCGCAACCTGGGCAACGTGAAGATCGGGCTGTCGAAAACCCGGCCGACCGTGATCTATGCGTCGCTCCTCGACACGAACAGCACGCACGGGGCGGGGCTCGGAATTTTCCGGTCCACGGACGCCGGGGGATCCTGGAGCCAGAGGGCGACGGCGCCGCGCGCCGACGAGATGTGCGGAGCCCAGTGCGAGTACAACCACTACATCCTCCCGAGCCCGACCGCGCCCGACACCGTCTACTTCGGCGCCGTCGACCTCTACAAGTCGACTGACGGAGCGGCCACCTGGCGCAAGCTCACCGACGTCTACGTGACCGGTGGCTCGGTGCATCCGGATCACCACGCCGGAGCGATTCCCGACGGCGCGCCCAACACGGTCTACTTCGCGCACGACGGCGGGCTCAACCGCTCGACGGACGGCGGGACGACGTTCCAGAACCTCAACGCGACGCTCGGGATCTCGCAGTTCAATACGATCGCGCTCCACCCTACGCGCTCGGATTTCGCGATGGGAGGCACGCAGGACAACGGCAACCAGCGGTTCACCGGGAGCTCCACCTGGACCGATCGCACGGGCAGCGACGGCGGCTTCACCCTGATCAACGCCCGTGAGCCCAGCCAGATCCTGGCCGGGAACTACTACGCGTACATGAACTTCTCGTCCAACGGCGGCGAGACGTTCCGCGAGGCGACGGCCTACGGCAAGCTCATGGACAACGACGGCTTCCCGCTCGAGACGATGCGCTTCTACCCTCCCGCGGTGGCCGCCCCGGCGAACCCCGACCTCGTGTTCTTCGCCACGAACCGCGTCTGGGCGAACCCCACGTTCGGCCTGAACGCGGAACTCTGGGCGGCCCGGTCGCCTCTCCAGATCGTCACGACCGGCAGCATCACCGCTCTCGCCGTGGCCGGTGACGGCAGCGGCCCGATGTGGATCGGCACGAACACCGGGCGCGTGCTCTTCTCGACCGACGGCGGCGCGACGTTCACGGACCGCACCGGAGACCCGCTCGCCGGCGGCCTTCCCGGTGCGCTCGTCTCGCGCATCGCGATCCTTTCCGAGGACGGCCGTACGGCTCTGGTGGCCCTTGCGGGGTACGGCGGGCTGCCCTCGAAGCATCTTTTCCGGACGACCGATGGCGGTGCGAGTTTCGTGAACGTGACGGGCAACCTGCCCGACGTTCCGATCTCGTCGCTCGCGGTCAACCCCCAGGACCCGAACGATCTCTTCGTCGGAACCGATGCGGGAGTCTTCCGCTCGCAGAGCGGCGGGGCCTCCTGGACCTCGTTTCGCGAGGGCCTGCCCTTCGCGGGCATCTACGATCTGAAGTTCCACCCGGCGACGCGGGACCTCTGGGCCGCGACGTACGGTCGCGGGATCTATCGGATGCCGGCGTCCGGAACGGCCGGCTCGGCACCCACCGCCGATTTCGTCTACCAGCCGTCGGCCCCCGCGCCGAACCAGAGCGTGCTCTTCTCCGACCGCTCGGGGGGCGGGCCCGCGAGCTGGCTCTGGGAGTTCGGCGACGGCTCGACCGCGACCGTGGCGAACCCGCGCAAGACCTTCACCGCGAACGGCTCGTACGCGGTGAAGCTCACGGTGACGAACGCGCTCGGCACGAACACGAAGACGCAGACCGTGGTGGTCGCGAGCGGCGCCCAGAGCCCCGTGACGCTGCAGGTTCCGGTCGTGCTCGACGTCTTCGGCCTCCCGCCCACGCACTTCACGTCGGACCTCGTCGTGGGGAACCGCGCGCCCCGGGAGACCCGCCTCACGATGGAGTACCTGGCGGCCCCGGGGACGCCGGGCGCGAACGGTCCGCGGTTCGGGCTCACGCTCGGCAAGGGCAGAGAGCTCCGCGTGGACGACGTGATCGCGTTCCTGAAACAGAACGGCTACGACGTGAACGCCCCCGGCACCAAGGTGGGAACGCTGCGCATCACGTTCGAGGACGTGGACGACGCGGGCCTCGTCTTCGCCGGATCCCGCACGTCGACGCCCAACCCGAACGCCGCGATCGGCGGAGCGTTCGGCCTCTTCGCGGGGGCCACGAATACCGCGACGGCGCCCCAGACCGTCGCGTTCCTCGTGGGTCTCGTGGAGAACGCCGCCGCGCGCACGAACCTCGCGGTCGTCGACGTGCCGGGCGGCACGGGACCCGCGCAGCTCTCGATCCAGATCTACGACGGCGACACCGGGACGGCCGCGGGGCCGCCCGTCGTCGCGACGCTCGCGAGCGGCGAATGGCGCCAGTACGGCTCCATCCTCGCGGCCTCGGGTACGAAGCAGGGTTACGCGATCATCACCCGCACGGGCGGGGGCTCCAACCGGTTCCTCTGCTACGCGGTGGTGAACGACGGCGCGACCTCGGGCGGGGGCACCTCCGACGGCAGCTTCATCGGCCCCGACGCGGCGGCCGGGCTCTTACCCATCGTGCTCCGCACGTCGACGTTCGCGAGCGAGCTGGTGCTCACGAACACGTCGGTGACCGCCGCGCCGGCGCAGATCACGTACGTTCCCGCGACCGCGCTGGGCGCCACGTCCACGGCCCCGCTCACGGCGAGCGTGAACGTTCTGCCCGGGCGGCAGCAACGCTTCCCGGACGCCATCGCCTGGCTGCGCGACACGCTCGGCCTGCCGCTCGCCGCCGGCAACGCGACGCAGGGCGGCACGCTCACCGTCATCGGCGTGAGCGCCTACGTCCGCACCTACAACCCGAACCCCGACAGCGCCGTCGGGGGCACGTTTGGCCTCGCGTACCCGGCGATCCCTGCTTCGGGCCGCGCCAGAACGGAGGCCTGGGTGCACGGTCTGGTGCAGAACCTCTCGACACGCTCGAACCTCGCGATCGCCGACGCGCGGCCGGCGGGCTCCCCGCCCGTGACGTACACGGTCGACCTCTTCGATCCCCTCGCGGGCGACGGCGTCACGCCGAAAGCGAGCTTCGAGGTCACCCTGGGACCGGGTCAGTGGTACCAGGAAGGCCTGGTTCTCAACCGCGCGGGCCTGGCCAGCGGCTTCGTGCGCGTGCGGCCGCAGCAGGGCGGCTCCGACTTCGTCGTCTACGGCATCCTCAACGACGGCGCGGCACCCGGGCAGCGCACGTCCGACGGCAGCTACGTCGGCATGAGCGGCGTGAAATGACGTGAAATTCAGCGCGCCGGAGGTTGCCCGGCCCGATCGGGGAGACATGCAACTGCATCGGTTGCCGGGAACGGGACGGAGGGACATCCTTTCCGGGTGACCACTAGAATCAGGCAGCAGTCTTGCGAACAACCATTCGGAGGGAGTCGTCCATGACCCGTTACCGCTCCGTCATCGTCCCCGTGCTCGCCGCGCTCGTTCTCGCGGCGCCCGCCACACTGTTCGCGGCCACTCAGTGCCGTGTCGTCGGCACCGTCAGCGATGGGGAGGGCAAGCCTCTACAGGGCGTCAAGATCACCATCACGACCCCGGCCATCACGACCTACAAGCTCGCCCTCGAGACCAAGGCCAAGGGCGACTGGGGCACGATCATCAACGACGGCACCCTGCGCTACAAGATCAAGTTCGAGAAGGACGGCTACGGTCCCGTCGAGCAGGAGAAGAAGTTCCCGATCGGCGAGACGACCGTCCTCGATATGAAGCTCTTCACCGCCGCTCAGATCCAGGCCCAGCAGGGCGGCGACAAGACCACGGTGCGCGAGACGAAGGCCGATCCGTTCACGGCGGCGTACAACGAGTCCGTCGAGAAATTCCAGGCCGGGGATCTCGTCGGCGCGCTCGCGAAGGCCGAGGAGTGCGTGACGCTCGAGCCCACCAAGGTGCAGGCGTTGGATCTGGCGTCCAAGGTCGCGTTCAAGGCACAGAACTGGGCCAAGGTGATCGAGTACGGCGAGCGCGCCCTCGCGCTCGACGAGGACAACCCGCCGCTCGCGGGGATGCTGCTCGAGGCCTACAGCAAGACCGGCGACAAGGCGAAGGTCAAGTCGTTCGAGGCCAAGTTCGCGGCCGCCAACCCCGACAAGCCCGAGGTCATGTACAACAAGGCGGTCGAGCTCTACAACAAGAACGACTTCAAAGGAGCCGAGCCGCTCCTCAAGAAGGTCGTCACGGACAAGGCCGACTTCGCCCAGGCGCACTACCTCCTCGGCATGTGCTACGTGAACCTCAACAACATGCCCGGAATGAAGACGCACCTCGGCGAGTACCTGAAGCTCGATCCGAAGGGCAAGGACGCCAGCACCGCCAAGGAGATGCTGGACGCGTTCAAGTAAGCCGGAGGCCGCGATTCCCACCATCATCGGCGTCGCCGGCGGGACCGGCTCGGGCAAGACCACCGTCGCAGAGGCCATCCAACAGGGCGTGGGAGCGGACCGCATGGCGGTCCTCTCCCACGACGCGTACTACAGGGACTTCGACGATCTGCCGCCCGATTCCCTCGGGCACCGCAACTTCGACCACCCGGACTCCCTCGAGACCGAGCTCCTCATACGGCACCTCCGCGCGCTCAAGAGCGGTGCCGTCGTCGAGGCACCCATCTACGACTTCAAGCGCCACGCGCGGGCGCCGGAAACGCGCCGCGTCTCGCCGCGCAAGGTCGTCCTCGTGGACGGCATCCTCCTCTACGCCGAGCCCGAGCTGCGCAAGCTCTTCGACGTGCGGATCTACGTGGACACCGACGCCGATCTCCGGCTCATCCGGCGGATCCGCCGGGACATCGCCGAGAGAGGCCGCACGTTCGAGAGCGTCGTTACGCAGTACGAGGCCACCGTGCGCCCCATGCACCTCGAGTTCGTCGAGCCCTCCAAGCGCTACGCGGACATCATCATTCCCGAGGGTGGCGAGAACAGCGTGGCGCTGGATTTCCTCATGGCCCGGCTCGAGCAGATCCTGGGTCCGTAGGCCGTTCCCTAGCCTTCGTCGGATAATCCCCGGAAGAATCCTCCGGAGGTTCCGATCATGGCCATCCTCGTTCGCTTCCTTTCAGGCTCCCTCGACGGGCGCGAGTTCACGTTCGACAGGGACGTCATCCGCATCGGCGATGCGGAGGATGCCGATCTTCCGGTCAACCCCGAAGGTCCCGGGGACGCCGGCGCGCGGGACCGCGTGATCGAGGTTTTGCGCGACGGCAACAACTTCCGCGTGATGTCCATCGGGAACCGCGAGCTCTCGGCGCAGGGCGATACCACGATCGACCGCAGGGTCGAGGCCGGTGAGGAGATCCGCTTCGGGGCATGGGGACCGGTGTTCGCGGTGTACGTGGCCGAAGCGGGCCGTGGCCGAATGGGCTCGACGTCGCCGATCAGCCTCGACGAGACGAGCCCGTCGGGCTCGCGCAAACGCAAGATCGTGTTCCAGACGCCCTCGGGCGAAACCCCGGTGGGGCCCAAGACCGTCTTCATGATGATCCAGGATGCGTTGGGGCGGGCACGGGAGACCGACGCCGGCGTCATGGAACGCGGCACCGTCTTCGTGCGCAACATGATCACGCAGACGCTCGAGCGCTCCACGCGATCGCTCAAGATCGGCCTCGCTCTCATGGGCGGCGCGCTCGTGATCCTCTCGTTCGTCCTCTTCTCGAGCATGTCCAAGATGCGCCAGGCCGCGCGCATCGCCGCCGTCACGGCCGACCAGCAGGTCCAGGGCGTCAAGGAGGAGCTCGGCAAGGAAGTGGACGCCCTCAAGGAGGAGCGCTCGAAGCTTCAGTCGGAATCCCAGAGCCTCACCGAGAAGCTCGGTCAGGTGGAGAAGACCGCGAGCGGCGGACAGGTCGCCGTCGGCGAGCTGCGCAAGCGGCTCACGGAAGCGGAGGATCGCCGCAAGGAGCCCGAGGCCCGGCTCACGCGCGCCCTGGCCGCGATGGACCCAGACCGCCCCGCGATGGAGGCCGAGGCCCAGCGCCCC
>CAZXSG010000257.1:0-6191 GCA_964643185.1 uncultured Holophagales bacterium | reverse complement strand
CCGGCCTTGGCACGTGGCTGGAATCTCGGCGCGCCGCCGACGAGGTCGGGCGGTAGGTCGAAGCCCTGATCGTTCTGGGCAACACGAAGGACCATCGTGCCGACAGTATCGCCAACGTCGGTGCGACCGACACTCTCGACGTACAGCCGGTGCGAGCCGGTCGCAAAGGGCGCGTCCGACGCGCCGTGAAAGCCGGGCCGCAGGTAGTCGCGATAGTTCTCACCGTCGCGCGGCTGGATGAGATCGATGTAGCGGAGGCCGACACGCTGGATGAGGCCGAACTTGTCCTGCTCCGTCTGCTCGAGGACGTTCCTCACGGCGGCCTCGAGCCTCTCGGCGAAGTCCTCGAAACGCCCGTACCCGGTGGTCTGCAACACGACGCTGTCCTGGAGGACGGTCACGCTCCACAGCTCGTCCTTGGTCCGGTACTCCCAGCGCTCCTGCTCGTCGGTGCGAACCCCGGCGGGCGTGATGGTGAGCTGCTGGATCTTCCCCGCGCGCTCGATGGGGAACCCGTGCCGCCGAAAGGCCTCCTGGATGCCGGGAATGTAGTCGCCCATCTTGCGGACTGGGCTGAACCGCACCTGGCAGAGCACGAGAACGAGCGGGTTCTTGCCCAACGGGACGTACCGGCAGGTCCTCTTCGTCGTCATGTGGCGCTCCCTTTCCATCGAAGCTTACACCTAAGGCTACACTTTAGACTACGAATCGGGCGGTCAAGAAGATGGCCCACTCGACGAAATGTGCATCGACCCAGCCCACGAGCGCCATCTGTGAGAGATCGCGTCGGGGTCCGCTACGCCCGTACGCCAGCCTCACGGAAAGACCTCGAGCGGCATTGTGTCCCGTCCCCCATCGCTGAAGACCGAGTTCGCGTAGCCCATGTCCTTCCGACGGCGCGATCCGGACCGCGCCTTGACCGGCATCAACGCTCGAGCGGCTGACTTTCGATCACAAGCGTCGAGACGGTGCGTTCGAGGCTTGGATTCTCGGCCACAACCTCCAGTCGCGCCGTTCCGCCGCCGATCGGCGCGCGCACGACGAGGATGCGGTCATTGACGCGCTGCACGCCGTTTGGCAAAACCGCGACGCCACCGAGCCAGACCTTCACACCCTCCTCGAAGCCCTCGCCCTGTATCTGGAGCTCGTCCCTCCCGAGAATCAATAGGCGGCGGGCCAGCGGGACGCTTTGATCGAACCGCCAGAGTCCGCGGTTTGTACCGACGTAGAGCCGCCGCGGGTCCTTCTCGTCGATCGTCAGGGTCCTTCCGACGATCGGTTCGGGGCTCGCCCGCAAGGCCACCCACGTCGTGCCCGCATCCCGACTCTTCCAGAGCCGGCCCTCGGCGTGCTGATACACGATCCCCACGCGCCCCTGGTCCACCACGACGGCTCCCGGGCCGGAGAACTCGGGGGCCGTCTCGTCTCGCCTCCAGGACTGGCCGCCGTCGCTGGAGAGGAACAGCCCCATTGCTCGGGACCACGCGGCGATCCAGCGTGGGTTCCAGCTCGCCGTTTCAACACCGGTCACCGCGAAGAAGAACACGTCCAAGGGGGCGAGGGCCGTCCACGTCAGACCACAGTCTTCGGACGAGTACACCCTGCTCCCGTTCCCTCCAGCAAGAACGCGGGTTCCGGTGCCCGATCGATGAAGGGCCGAGATCACAACCCGGGGAGGAAGCCCGGTGCTGGAAGGTGCCCAGCTGCTTCCTCCATCGGTCGAGCGTCGAACTCCGCCGCTGCCCGCAAGCAGGTCATCACCGCACGTAGCGAGGCTTCCCCCCGTCGTGAAGCTCAACATCTCCCACTGGTCGAGGCGCCAACGCTGGACAGGGCCCGAGAGGAGGATCTCTCCCCGAGACTCGAGAAGCCCATCCCACGCCGTGTCATCGCGGAACTGATCCAACCCCTTGCGCTTGGGGATCCAGTCGCCATTCAAAGGCCTGAAGAACGGACCCGCCGAAGTCGCGAGCCAGTCGCCAGAACGTGTAGGGAGGAACTGGTCGACCCGGCTTGTCGACGTACCAGGGATCTCCTGGATCTCAGCTCCGTCGCCCACCGACAGAAGCACTTTCAGGCTCCCCACCAGCCAACGGTCGGCTTCCCGAACGATCGAAGGCGCTTCGAGAAACCCGGGGGGGAGCGTGCTCACCCGCTTCGACCACCCCGCGAGAGGCGTCCAAGTGGGCATTGATCCAGAGAAATAAGGGACACCCAGGATCGACGAGACATCACCTGCGTCGTTGCACCCCGCCGAGATCGCTGGAAGCTCCTCGGGCGCCACCGTTAGGGTCCGCCAGCGCAGCCCGTGCTCGCTCCAGGATCCGGCCAGCACTTCTCTGTTGGACTTGACGACGATCACGGGCTCGTTCCGACAACCGAAACCGATCGTCCCGACGTCGGATATCCCGCAGGGCGCGAGAGTGTGGCGATCGATGTCACCACAGAGGAGGGTCCCTTCGGCATTCCGGACGATGAAGGCAGCGCCGAACGGCCCGCTCAAGTTACGGAAGATCCCTGCAGACAGCCTCTTCCAACTCGACTCGCCCATACCGGCGTAGAGACCATCGCCGAAAACCGCGACGACCTCGCCACCCGCACCCATCGGAACGAACGCTGACGGAAGCTCTCCCGTGTCGCTCCTGAGGTGTCCCCGCCGCCACCAAACAGAGGATGGCTCGTCCAGGCTAAGGAGCGAACCGTCCGAGGCCATCGCCCAAACGTCTCCCGCCCTTCCGCCGGCTAGATCCCGGATGCTCGCCGCTCCCGGCCAAGCCGGGAGCTCGCTCGCGCCCAACGGTCCGACCCTGAAGGTCCTTCCTGCCCTTAGAGCGATAGGCCCGGCTTCCGAAGGGACGAGCTTCTCGGCACCTCCGGCGCTGGGTCCCTCGAATTTCCAACTGTCCCCCTCCACCAGCTGGGAGAAGAGGAGCCCGGACGCGAGCAACAGAACTCGAACCCGGCGCCCCGCCGGCACTTCAGTTCGACGTCGTGGCTTCTGCGATGACCGCGACAGGACGCGAGAGCTGGCCATCGTCACGGAGTCGCCGCCTGGGCTTCCACGGTGCCAGGCAACGTCACCCCCGATCGCTCCATGTTCGGATTCTCGAGTCCAACCGCTCGAGGCCCCAGCCCCACCCACTCATCGGACCGGAGCGGCGGAGCCAGGAGCGCGAACATCGCGGCCAGCCAAAGCAGAGACCAGCGCTTCATCGGAAGGACTCCGGAAGGCGAGCGCAGCAAGCGGAAGGGCCCGGGAAACCCATAAGTGGGTTTCCCGGTCAATTCGGTGTGGTTGCTTCCGGGATGACCGCGACGGGACGCGGGAGCATCGGGACGGGAGCGCCGACGAGGGTGAGCCGCAGGACCTCGTCCACCTCTTCCACGAGATGGAACGACATCGAGCCGCGGATCTCTTCCGGCAGATCGTCGAGGTCCTTCTCGTTTTCCTTGGGGAGCACGATCGTGGTGATGCCCGCGCGGTACGCCGCGAGGAGCTTCTCCTTCACGCCGCCCACCGGGAGGACCTTGCCGCGGAGCGTGATCTCGCCCGTCATCGCGACGTCCTTGCGGACGGGGATGCCGGCCACCACCGAAAGAATCGCCGTCGCCATCGTGATGCCGGCCGAAGGGCCGTCCTTGGGGATCGCGCCCTCGGGCAGATGGATGTGGATGTCCTTCTTCTCGTAGAAGTCGGGATCGGCGCCGTAGAGCTCCGCGCGCGAGCGCACGTACGAGAGCGCGGCCTTGGCGCTCTCCTGCATCACGTCGCCGAGCTGGCCGGTGAGCTGGACGGTGCCCTTGCCCTTCAGCAGCGAGGCCTCGATGTGCAGCACGTCGCCGCCGGCTTCCGTCCACGCGAGCCCGGTCGCGAGGCCGATCTCGGCGTTCTCGACCTGCTTGTTCATGCGGTACTTGGGCTTGCCCAGGAAGCCCGGCAGGTTCTCGCGCGAGATCGTGATGGAGTCGCCGTCGGCCTCCTTGCTCACGAATTTGCGGGCCACCTTGCGGCAGACCGAGGCGATCTCACGCTCGAGATTGCGCACTCCGGCTTCCCGCGTGTAGTTCTCGATGAGCCCGAAGATCGCGCCGTCCTCAAAGATCGCCTGGAGCGGCGCGAGGCCGTTTTCCTTGATCTGCTTGGCGACGAGGAACTGCTTGGCGATGTTCACCTTCTCGTTGGGCGTGTAGCCCGAGAGCTGGATGATCTCCATGCGGTCCTTGAGAGCCGGCGGAATCGGGTGCACGACGTTGGCCGTCGCGATGAACATGACCTTCGAAAGGTCGAACTCGACGTCCATGTAGTGGTCGACGAACGCGTTGTTCTGCTCGGGGTCGAGCACCTCGAGGAGAGCGGCCGACGGGTCGCCGCGGAAGTCCATGGACATCTTGTCCACTTCGTCGAGGAGGAACACCGGGTTCACGGTGCCCGCCTTCTTCATGAGCTGGATGATCTGGCCGGGGAACGCGCCGATGTACGTGCGGCGGTGGCCGCGGATCTCGGCCTCGTCGCGCACGCCGCCGAGCGAGAGCCGCACGAACTGGCGGTTCAGCGCCTTGGCGATGCTCTTGGCGAGAGACGTCTTGCCGACCCCGGGAGGGCCCGCGAAGCAGAGGATGGTGCCCTTCGACTCGGTGACGAGCTGCTTCACCGCCAGGAACTCGAGGATGCGCTCCTTGACCTTCTCGAGGCCGTAGTGGTCCTCGTTGAGGATCTTCTCGGCGCGCTTGATGTCTTTCATCTCGCGCGAGGACTTCTTCCAGGGAACCGAGACGAGCCAGTCGATGTAGTTGCGCGAGACGGTGGCCTCGGCGGAGACGTTGGGCATCGCCTCGAGCCGCTTCAGCTCGGCGAGGGCCTTCTCCTTGACCTCGTCGGACATCCCGGCGGTCTCGATCTTCTGGCGGAGCTCGTCGATCTCGTCGGACTTGTCGTCCTTCTTGCCGAGCTCCTGATGGATCGCCTTGATCTTCTCGTTGAGGTAGTACTCCTTCTGGGCCTTCTCCATCTGCTTCTTGACCTTGGTGTTGATCCTCTTGTCGATGTTGATCTTTTCGATCTCGATCTCGAGGAGGTCCTGAAGCTTCTGGAGGCGCTCGAGCGGGTTCACCGTCTCGAGGAGGAGCTGCTTTTCCGAGGTGGGAATCGACGTGGGGAGGTGGCCCGCGAGCATGTCCGCGAAGAGATCCGGATCGTCCATGCGGAGCTGCGCGAGGATTCCCTCGAACGCCACGTTGTGCGAGAGCTTGGCGAACTGCTCGAAAACCGAGAGCACCTTCTGGAGGTACGGCGCGAGGTCGGTTCCGCCCGACTGCGGCGAGACGACCTTCGTGTCGAGCTTCTCCACGGCGACGGCCATGTAGGTGCCGCCCACGAGCCAGCCGCGGATGCGGCCGCGCGCGACGCCCTCGACCATGACCTTGATGTGGCCGTTCGGGAGCTTCAGCGACTGCACCACCGAGGCCAGGACGCCCGTTTCGTGGATATCCTTGTTCTGCGGGTCGTCGAGCTTGGGATCCTTCTGGGCCGCAAGGAAGATGAGCCGGTCGTTCGAGAGGAGGGCCGCCTCGAGAGCCGCGATGGAGGAGCCGCGTCCCACGACGAAGGGCGCCATCATGCGGGGGAACACCACCATGTCCCGCAGCGGGACGAGCGGCAAAGTCTTGAGGTCGTTCGGCTGGGTCACTGGGTCATCCTCAGCCCGCCTTCCGGAGGGAGAGGATCGGCTGCGAGTGCCGGAGGACGGCGTCCTTCGTCACCACGCACTCTTCGATCTCCTCCTCGGAGGGGACCCGGTACATCACCTCGAGCATGATCTCTTCGAGGATGATCTTGAGGCCGCGGGCGCCCACGTTCCGCGTGATGGCCTGATCGGCGATCGCCTCGAGGGCGTCGTCGGTGAAGCGCAGCGCGACGTTCTCGAAATCGAGGAGCGCCTGGTACTGGCGGATCAGGGAGTTCTTGGGCTCCTTGAGGATCGCCACGAGGGCGTTCTTGTCGAGGTCGCGCAGGGTGGCGACCACGGGCACGCGTCCGATGAACTCGGGAATCATGCCGAACTTGATGAGGTCCTCGGGGTGGATCTTCTCGAGCAGGTCGCCCGTGCGCTTCTGCTTCTTCGTGCCCACCTTGCCGCCGAAGCCCATGGAGCTCTCGGTGAGGCGGCGGCCGATGATGTCCTCGAGGCCCA
>CAZXSG010000256.1:0-6206 GCA_964643185.1 uncultured Holophagales bacterium | reverse complement strand
CACCGAGAAGATCGCGGGCCTCCTCGCCCGCTTCGTGCGCTACCGGCGCTCCTTCGACTCGCTCAACGCCTACTACCGCCTCTTCGGCCAGCTCACCCCCTCGGACCTCCAGGCCGTGGCGCGCCGGTTCTTCGTGGACGACGGCCTCGTCCTGGCGACGCTCTCCCAGAAGCCGCTCGCGAAGGAGGTCGCGGTTCTCCCGAAGCTCGCGACGTTCGCTCCGCGTGAGGAGGCCGCGAAGCTCGACCTCGTGGTGCGCAAGAGCCCGTCGCCGCAGATCGTGGTGAAGCTCCTCTTCCAGGCCGGCTCCGCGCGGGATCCGCGCGGCAAGGAAGGCCTCGCGTCCCTCGCGGCCGCCATGGTCACCGAGGGCGGCTCGGGCGAGAAGCGAAACGACGAGATCACGCGCGCGCTGTTCCCCATGGCGGCCAGCTTCTCGGCCCAGGTCGACAAGGAGATGGCGACGCTCACGGCCGTCGTGCACAAGGACAACTGGGAGCCCTTCTTCGATCTCGTGATGCCCGTCCTCATCGATCCCGGCCTGAGGGACGACGACCTGGCGCGCCTCCGCGACAACCAGAAGAACGGCCTCGTCCAGGACCTCCGCGAAAGCAACGACGAGGAGCTCGGGAAGGAACGCCTCCAGGGGAACGTCTTCGCCGGGACGCCGTACGCCCATCCCGCTCTCGGCACCGTGGCCGGGCTCGACTCCCTCACCATCGACGACGTGAAGTCCTTCCTCGCCTCGCAGTACACGAGGAAGAACCTCACGGTCGGCATCTCCGGCGATGTGCCTGAGGCCCTCGTTTCACGCCTTTCGAGGGAGCTCGGCAAGCTGCCCGAGGGATCCGCCCCCGAGCCCATCCGGATCACGCCCGTCAAGCCCATGGGGCTCGAGGTGGAGATCATCGAGAAAGAGACCCGCGCGACCGCGATCTCGATCGGCCACCCCATCGACGTCACGCGCTCGCACCCGGACTTCGCCGCGCTCTCGGTCGCACGCGCGTGGCTCGGCGAGCACCGCTCGTCGATGGCGCGGCTCTTCCAGACGATCCGCGAGGTGCGCGGCCTGAACTACGGCGACTACGCGTACATCGAGGCGTTCCCGCGCGGGATGTATCAGTTCGTGCCCGACGCGAACCTCGCGCGGCGCGCGCAGCTCTTCGAGATCTGGGTTCGTCCGGTTCAGCCGGAAAAGGCGGCGTTCGCGCTCCGGCTCGCGCTCCACGAGCTGTCGGGGCTCGTCGCGAACGGACTGTCGGAGGCCGATTTCCAGGCCACGCGTTCGTACCTCATGAAGAGCGTGTACCTCCTCACGGCCACGCAGGATCACGACCTCGGCTACGCGCTCGATTCGAAGTGGTACGGCATGAACGAGTACACGGCGACGATGCGCGAGCGCCTCGCGAAGCTGACCCGCGACGACGTGAACCGCGCGATCCAGAAGCACCTTTCCTCGCGCAACCTCTCGATCGTGTTCGTCACGAAGGACGCCGGGGCGCTCTCCGAAGCGCTCCTGTCGAAAGAGCCCGCGACGATCACGTACGACGCGCCGAAGCCCGCGGAGGTTCTCGAGGAAGACAAGCTCGTGGGGGCGATTCCGCTGTCCCTCGAGCCCGGCGCGATCCGGGTCACGAAGGTGACGGACGTCTTCGGACGGTGAGGACCTGGGCGATCAGGAAGCCGGACGGGTTCCGGGCCCGTCCTTCCAGACGAGACGCGGTACCTCGAGCTCGAGAGGCGCCTCGAACACCAACTGGGCGAATCGTTCGGAAGGAACACTCGTCCGCAGCTGCGCTGCGAGAGCCAGCCGGAAGATCTCGGCCGCGTGCTCGGCACTCAGCCGGCCGGGCAGGAACCCGGCGCCCTCCCGCGAAGACGCTTCGAGCGGGTCCTCGGGGAGGTAGGCCGCGACGTCGAGCCCGTCGCTCTCTTCGCCTCCAGGGGACCCGCCGAGCCGGGCCACGAGAGCGTCGAGGGAATGGCATGCGGCTCCGTCGACCGGGTCCGTGAGGGTGAACCGGAACCGCCACACGGGCATGCGGTCCGCGGCGCCGCCCATTCCGGGTGGTCCCTCGACGTCGGCCTCGCGGGCGAGCTTCACGAGACCCGTCTCCGTCACCGCAACCACCGCGCCGCAGGGGCCGCAGACGCGGACGCAGAATGGGCCCTCGAGAGGCAGGCCGGCGCGGCAGACGGGACAGCGAGCGGAGACGGGCTTGATGTCGGGCCCCACCTTCGCGGTCTGTCCCTCGGCGAGGCTCTCCCCCTCGTCCTTCGTGAGCGCGAGGGGCTCCCGCGGAGAAACCCCGTCGACGAGGAGGAACCCCTCTCCGCAGGGGACGAGGTGGAAAGGCCAGAAGAGAATCGTCCGGGACACGAGCGTCGCCCGCCTCGTGCCGGACCCGCCGAGAACCGCCGAACGAAGATCCTCGAGCAGACGCGTCCCGGGTTCCTCCGCGAGAACGAGCGCGCCGTCGGCCCTCAGAGGCTCGAACGGCCGCACGTCGGCAGCCCAGGCCTCGGACGCCGGGAGCTGAAGGCCGAAGGACGCGTGAGGTCCCAGAGCCAGGGCCGAGCGTTCCACAAGGGAGGTCGTCAATCGGCCGTCGTCGAGGTCCCAGAGGCGGAACGAGGCGACCTCGAACGGGAGGAAGATCGCCCCGGCTTCCCCCGACATCTGCGGAAACTCCGCCGCCAGCCCCGCCGCCGGGATCCTGAACGGCAGCGCGGCGCGGCGCGGACCCTCGTGAAACGTGAGCAGGGCCGCGGCGCAGTAGGGGCAGCGAAAAGCCGCGGCCAGGTCGCGGAGCGCGAGAGCGCCCGCGCATTCGGGACACGTGGCCGGAATCCGGAGCGCCGACGAAAAGCGCCGCTCTCTCAACGAAGTCGCCTCATCGAACGTTCAGTCGCTCGTCCAGACGATGTCGTCCACGTCTCCGGGAATGCCGTTCCGGCCGGCGGAGCGGATCTCGCACGCTCCGAACAGCGGGGTGCCGTCCTCGGCCCGGCCCAGCGCCGAAGCGATCCGGGGCTTCTTCGCGATGAAGAGAATCCGGCGTCCCCAGCCATCCAGGTCCTGTCCTGGGCCGAGCTTTCCGAAACGGTTCTGGGGAGCCGCGAAGTCGGGCGGATAGCCGCCCGTTTCGCTTTCGTATTTCACGACGAGCCTCTTGAGGACGGCGATTTTTCTCTCGGTCACGCCCTCGGGGCCGCGCCGTACGAGCAGGAACGAGACGACACCCATGACGACGAGGGTGCCGGCGAGCCCGGCACGGAGTGGTGTGATCGCCTGTCGCACGCGCTCGGCCAACGTCTTGTCGGTTTCGACGGCAGGCTGAAGACTCGCTGGAACGGCCGGCGCAACGACCGGCGCCGGGGCCGGGGCCGGCGGACGTTGCCGGGGCTCCTTCGGCGGGCCCGAGAGCGGCATCCGGCAGAACTCGCAGGTCGCAACGCCCTTCGGGTTGGCCCAGCCGCAGCCCGAGCAGAGCACGCCCTGCGCGGGCGCGGAAGGCGGGCCTTCGGGGGGTTGGGATTCCTCGCTCATGAAGCGGCCGCGATGATAGTTCAGCACGCCGGAGGCGTTTCCCGGCCCGGAGGGCTGAACAAAATTCAGCGTTGGAGGAAGAGGAGAGCCGCCATCGTGAGACCAATTACGACGACGGCGGCCCGGGCCTTCTCCTTGCCGATGCGCCGCCCGAAGCCGGCGCCCGCATAGCCGCCCAGCGTCGCCCCGGCGATCATCACGAACGCCTCGGGCCAGAGCACCTTTCCGTGCCAGACGAAGAGCGCGGCCGCGACCACGTTGATCGAGAAGCCGAAGAAATTCTTGAGGCCGTTCATCGCGTGGATGTCCGAAAGACCCATGAAGCCCAGGATGACCAGCATCAGGATGCCGATCCCCGCGCCGAAGAAGCCGCCGTAGATCCCGACGAGGAGCTGCGCCACCGAGGCCACGAGGAGCGAGATGCGCGGCGCCGCGTCCGGGGACTTCCGTGAGAGCGCCGCCTGGATCGCGAAGAGGAGCGTGGCGAAAAGGACGAGCCACGGGGCCAGAGCCGCGAACGTGGCGTCGGGCGTTCGGAGGAGAAGCAGCGAGCCGATCGCGCCACCAGCGAGGCTGGGCAGGAACAGCGTCCGGAGCCAGGACGCGTGCGCCCTCACCTCGCGCCGGTAGCCGGCCATGCTCGCGAGAGCGCCGGGGAGGAGCGCGACGGTGGAGGTGGCGTTCGCCTGAACGGCCGGCACGCCCACGAAGAGAAGCGCGGGAAACGTGAGGAGGGTGCCGCCGCCCGCGAGCGCGTTCATCACGCCCGCGGCGGCGGCGGATCCGAACAGCACGAGACCGTGGACGACGGTCAGGGAGCCGAGGCTATTGACCGCCCTGCCCCGCCTTCTTCATCGCGTCTTCCATCATCTTGCGCTGCTCGGGGGTCATCTTCTCCAGGGCCTCCCGCATTTGCTTCTGCGCCTCGGGCGGCAGGTTCACGGCCATGCCCGCCATGCCGGTCTGCTCCTGGTAGCCGGCCGGCACCTCGAAGGTCGAGGCGGGCAGCGACCTCTTCTCGAGCTTGAGGAGCTCCATCGTCATCGTCGGCTTGGCGTTCCGGTCGCGCACGATCATCCGCGCCGGGAAGCCCTCGACACCCGAGTCCCGCAGCGCCTTGTAGAGGTTGTCGCCGCTGCCCGACTTCGAGCCGCTCTGGAGCGCGCCGAAGATCTGCCCCGAGCCCGCGACGTCCTTCGTGAGGCACATTTCCATGACCGAGCCCGTCGAGCCGGTCACACGCGCGTTGTCGCAGGCGAAGCCGTTGACGTTGTCCTTGCCGAGCTTCTCGACCTTGTAGGTCTCGTCGGGCGTCTTCTGCCCCCCGGCCTGCTCTTTCATCTTCGAGAGGTCCATGACGCTGTACATCCGGGCGGCGTCGTTGATCTGGTAGACCTTGTTGGGATCCGCGGACTTCACGAGCGTCGCCATCGTCATGCCGCCCATGCCCGCCTTCTGCATGTCGGCGCCCGAGAGCTTCATCTCCATGCGGTAGCCCGGCTTGCCCAGAAACATCTTCGTGTTCGCGGTGACGCGGCCTGCTTCCATGGTGGTCTTCATCTCGGCGACGCCCTCGAACTGCCCGAGGGCGGGCCGCGCGCCGGCGGCGCCGAGAACGACGAGGCCGGAGACGATTGAGATTCTGAACGCGGTTTTCACGGTTGTCCCCTTTCGATGCCCGAGGCTACCAGAGCCTTTTCGATCTCTCCGAGGAGGATTCCGTCGAGTCCGGGGAGGTCGTTGTGGGTGCCGCGCGGAATCGCAACGAAGCCACTCCCGGGCCGGGAATGTGCGAGCGCTTCGCCCATCGCAAAGGGAATCACCTCGTCGTGGGTGCCGTGGACGATCACCAGGGGCGCGCCGATCCGCGGCAGGCGGCCCGCCGTGTCGAAGCGGTCCCGTACCGCGAGCGGGGTGAGCCAGCCCACGACGGGACGCGCCATGTCGGAAATGGACGTGAACGGCGAGACCAGAACGACGAGCGCCGGAGGCTCGGCGCCCAGGTCGGCGGCGAGCCCGGCCGCCACAGCCGCCCCGAGCGAGCGGCCGAGGAGGATCCTCTTCCCCGCGGGAACTCCGAGGCCGTCGAGGGCGTTCCAGGCATCCCGTGCGTCCGCGAGGAGGCCCTCCTCGGTGGGCGCGCCAGGCTGGCCTCCGTAGCCGCGGTACTCGGCCAGGAACATCGAGAGGCCCTGCGACACGAAGAAGTCCGCGAGGTCCACGTTGTGAGCGGCCGACTCGCCGTTGCCGTGGAAGTAGAGGATGGCCGGCGCATCGGGATCCGCCGCGCGGAAGAATGCCCCGGCGAGAGGTGGGTCGGCCCTCACCGCGAGGACGCTCCATTCCCGCTCCTCTGGGAACTTCACCTGCGAGGCCGGGAAGAGCGCCGCCCGCTGGTACCACCTCAGAAAGAGCACCAGCCCGAGGAACAGGACGAGAGCGACTCCGAAGATCGATGACGCGAGTCGCACAAACGGGATCGTATGCCGGGTAACATCGCGCCGCCGATGAGCGCCCGTGCAGCGAACTGCCCCAACTGCGGCTCCGAGGTCCGTTTCTCCGCCGGATCCTCGCTCGTCACGGTGTGCCCGAGCTGCCGGTCGGCCGTCGCGCGCCGGGGCGTGAACCTCGAGGCGATCGGAAAGGTCGCCGAGCT
>CAZXSG010000255.1:0-6244 GCA_964643185.1 uncultured Holophagales bacterium | reverse complement strand
CGCTGCGAAGACGGCGATCGACAGGAGTCCCGCGAGGAGCCCCGTGAACAACGGTGCGCCACCCCCGATGCCCGGGCCGGTGATCCAGGGCAGCGACCAGCCGCCGAAGTAGAGCGTCGTGATCAGGCCGGAGGCCGCGATGAGGTTCGCGTACTCGGCCTGGAAGAACATCGCGAACTTGAAGGCCGAATACTCGGTGTGGTACCCGGCGACGAGCTCGGCCTCACTCTCGGCGAGGTCGAACGGCAGGCGGTTCGTCTCGGCGAAGGCCGCGACGATGAAGATCACCGCGCCGAGGAACTGCGGAATGATGTTCCAGAGCGGGAGGACTTTGAAGAGCCCGCCCGTCTGGTAGGCGACGACCTCGCCCAGGTTCAGGGACCCGGCGGCCATGAAGACGCCCACCGCGGCGAGGCCCATCGAGAGCTCGTAGCTGATGATCTGCGCCGACGAACGGATGGCGCCCATGAGCGAGAACTTGTTGTTCGAGGCCCAGCCCGCGAGCACGATGCCGTAGACGCCGAGCGACGTGAACGCGAGGACGTAGAGGATTCCGATGTTCACGTCGGCGATCACGAGCGAGACGTCCCGGCCGAAGACGTTGATGCTGGAGCCGAACGGGATGACGGCGAACGTCACGAGCGACGGCACGAGCGCGATCCACGGGGCGACGGTGTAGAGGACCTTGTCCGCGTACGTGGGCGTGACGTCTTCCTTCATGAAGAACTTGATCACGTCCGCGCCGGCCTGCAGGAGGCCGAACGGGCCCACGCGGTTCGGGCCGGGCCGGTCCTGGATGAACGCCGCCACCCGGCGCTCGAGCCACACGAGGTTGGGGAGCACGGCCGCGAGGATCACGCCCCAGACGAACGCGATCTTGGCGAGGCCTTCGATGAGGGCGGGCCAGAACTCGGGACTCACGCACCCACCTCCTGATACGACGGAAGGCCGAGACCGCCCTTCGCCGATGCCTCGAGTACGTCGTGCGGGGCGGCGGGGGAGTCCGAAGGATCGCTGCCCACGAGCGCCGGCGAATCCCACTCGAGACCCGAGTAGCCGGGCACGGTGGCGCGCATCTCCTCGAACACGCTCCGGGCCGTCCAGCGGGTGTCGAAGAGGCCCCACTTCTTGCCGAGGTGCGTGAGGATCTCGAGCTGCGTGCGGACGATGGGCGGCGGGATGTACGCCGCGTCGAACCGCTGCACGCGGCCCTGGACGTTCACGAACGTGCCCTCGTCGTTGTGGACGCCGCCCACCGGGAGGAGGACGTCGGCCGCGGCGGCGAGCGCGCTCCGGCGGCGCGAGCAGACGATGAGCGTGCCGGCCTTGCGGAGCGCGGCGATCACGGCGGGATCCTCGGCCTTCGCCGAGAACGCCGCGTCGAGCACGATGATGACCTTGGGCATGAGGGTTCCCGTGATCACTCCCGCGAGCGCGCCGGTATCCCCGCCGCGCGTGACGCCCGCGGCCTCGGCCCCCCGGGAGTTGGGCGCGGCCTCGTAGCCTTCCAGCCACCCCGCGACGTTGCCGTCAGCCTTCTTGTTCTTCACCCGGTGGCGGTCCCCGCGATCGACGACGAACTCCACGTTCGCGCCCAGATGCTTGCCGAAGAGCTGAGCGGCCAGCCAGTTGGTCTCGGTGGAGAGGTTGGCCGAGCCCAGCACGAGGACGTCTTTCTGGGCCGCGTCCACGGCGGCCTTGATGGCGTCCTGAGCGTCGCCCCAGCTCGTCTCCTTGCCCTTGACGACCGGGCGGAAGAGCTCCTGCTCGTTCAGCTCCTCGGAGCGGAAACGGCCGAAGTCGCAGATCCAGAAGTCGTTCACGTCGGCGTTCACGCGCGGGATGAAGCGGTGCACCACGCGGTCCTTGTGCTCGACGGCGATGTTGCAGCCCACCTCGCAGCCCGTGCAGATCGACCGCGTCTTGTCGAGCCACCAGGCGCGCTTCCGGAACCGGAACTCCTTGGTGGTGAGCGCGCCCACGGGACACACGTCCGCGGCGCAGCCCGAAAGCTCGTTGTCGAGGGCCTTGCCTTCGTGCGTCCACACGATGGTGTGGCCGCCGCGCTCGATGAACGAGAGCTCGCCGGTCTCGGTGATCTCCTCGCAGAAGCGGATGCAGCGCGTGCACTGGATGCAGCGCGTCATGTCGGCGATGACGTGCTTGCCGATGTCGGTCCGCTCGTAGCCCGGGTACTGGCGCCGCGCCTCGGACGTGCGCGAGACGGGCAGCCCGCCCGTGACGGCGTTGTCCTGCAGCTTGCACTCGCCCGCCTGGTCGCAGATGGGGCAGTCCAGGGGGTGGTTGATGAGCAGGAACTCCATGGTGGAGTTGCGGGCGGCGTGGGCCTTCTCGGTGTCGGTCTTGATGACCATGCCGTCCCTGATAGGAACGGTGCAGGAGGCCGCGATCTTGGGCATCCCCTCGATCTCGACCATGCACATGCGGCACTGGCCCACGATGGAGAGGCCGGGGTGATAGCAAAAGTGGGGCACCTCGACGCCCGCGGCGCGGCAGGCTTCGAGGGCGTTTGCGTTGTCGGGAACGTCGACGGCTCGTCCGTCAACCGTGACCTTCGCTGTCTTCGCCATCTTCAGCCGTGGATCCCTTCCGCCACGCGATCGGCGACCTTGGTGGTCACCTCGGCGGGCGCGGCGAGCGCGAAATCAAGCGACTTCGCCTTCGAGAGGTAGGCCTCGAACTCGTCCCGGAACTTCGTGATGCCGGAGATGACCGGCGCGATGGCCGCGTCGGAGAACACGCAGATCGTCATGCCGTTGCCCATCTGGTTCGAGATCTGGAGCAGGAGATCGAGATCGTCCCTTTTGCCCTCGCCCTTGATGAGCCGCTTGAGCATTTTGTTGAGCCAGGGCGTGCCCTCGCGGCACGGCGTGCACTGGCCGCAGCTCTCGTGAGCGAAGAACTTGGAGATGTTCGTGACGGCCTTGGGGATGTCGGTCGTCTCGTCCATCACCATGATCGCGGCCGAGCCCAGCATCGACTTCGCGGCGGCGACGCCGTCGAAGTCCATGGGGAGGTCGGCGACCTCTTCGGCCGTGAGGATCGCGGCCGAGGCGCCGCCGGGGATCACGGCCTTGAGCTTCTTGCCGCCCTTCATGCCGCCGCAGAGCGCGAGGAGGTCCATGAACTTGATGCCCATGGGCGCTTCGTAGACGCCGGGCTTCTCGACATGGCCCGAAACGCAGTAGAGCTTGGGGCCTGTGTTCTTTTCGTTGCGGCCCATGCTCTTGAACCACTCGGGACCGTTGTCGAGAATGAACTTCACGGCCGCGAGCGTCTCGACGTTGTTCACCACGGTGGGGCAGTCCCACACGCCGGAAACCGCGGGGAACGGCGGCTTGATGCGGGGATGGCCGCGCTTGCCTTCGAGGCTCTCGATGAGGGCCGTCTCCTCGCCGCAGATGTACGCGCCCGCGCCGCGGTGCACGGTGAGGTCGATGTCGAGCCCGCTTCCGAGGATGTCCTTGCCGAGGTAGCCGGCGGCATACGCCTCGGCGACGGCCTCGTTGAGCACCTCGGCGCAGCGGACCATCTCGCCGCGGATGTAGATGTACGCGTGCTTCACGTCGAGGGCCGCGCTCGCGATGAGCATGCCCTCGAGGAGCTGGTGGGGATCCTCTTCCATGATGAGCCGGTCCTTGAACGTGCCCGGCTCGGATTCGTCGGCGTTGCAGAGCAGGTAGACGGGCTTGCCGCCCCGCTTCTCCTTCGCCGGCACGAACGTCCACTTGAGACCCGTGGGGAAGCCCGCGCCGCCGCGTCCGCGGAGGCCCGAGGCCTTCACCATGTCGGTGATCTTCGCGGGCGTGAAGTCTCCGGACTTCCAGCCTTTCGCGACCTTCTTCCACGAGGCATAGCCGCCGTCCGCCTCGTACCCCGCGAGCTTCTGGCTGTCTTTCTTGCCGAAGCGCGCGGAATGGACGGGCGTGAAGCCCTTGGGAACCGGGGTCTTACTCACTTCAGGCCTCCGAGGAACGAGTCCAGGTTGTCCTTGGTGATCGCGGCGTAGTCGTCGTCGTTCACCATCACCGCGGGGGCCTTGTCGCACTGCGCCAGGCACTCGACCTCGATGACCGTGAACTTGCCGTCCTTGGAGGTCTCGCCGGGCTTGAGGTCGCCCAGCCGCTTCCGGCACTCGGCGTACACGCCCTCGGCGTCGGCCAGGTGACACGAGATGGACGTGCAGAACTGGATCAGGTGCTTGCCCACCGGCGCCCGGTTGTACATCGTGTAGAAGGTCACGACGCCCCACACGAACGCGGGAGCGAGCTCGAGCACTTCGGCGACGTGGTCGACGGCTTCGCGGGAGATCCAGCCCCATTCGCGCTGGGCTTCCCAGAGGGTGGGGAGGAGCGCGGCCTGTTTCGTGGGATAGCGCGTCAGCAGGTGATCGACGCGCTTGCGGGCTTCCGGGGAAAACTTCAGGGCCTTGCCGCAGGAAAGCGCCCCGTGCTCGCCGACGGGAGGGTTGCCGGCGATCTGAGCTGAGGGAAGGTTCGGCCCCCCGCTCATTGTTCAGGGCTCCGAATTTCGTTCGACATCATTCCCAATCGAAGGCTCCCTTCTTCCACAGGTATGCGTAGCCTGCGAAGAGGATGGCGAGGAAGATCAGCATCTCGACGAAGAGGCGCATGCCGCCTTCTCGAAACACCGTCGCCCACGGGAAGAGGAACGCCACCTCGACGTCGAAGATGATGAAGATCATCGCCACGATGAAGAACTTCACCGATATTCGCTTCCGGCTTTCGTCGAGGAGGGGCATGCCGCTCTCGTAGGGTGAGAGCTTGCGTGCGGATGGCTGTTTACGGCCGATCAGGAAGTTCAGGAGCAGCATCACCACTCCGAGTCCCATGGCCAGAACGATCATGACGAGGATCGGCAGGAAGGCGATCGGAGTGCCCATAAGCTCGTGATACTTTTCACAAAGTTGAGCGATCCGTCAACCCCGGAATCGTACGAACCTCGAGATATCGTCCGCATTTCGGCCCTCGTCCCCGCCCTGGACTGCGAAGACACGGTCGGAAGGGTGACCTCGGGACTCCTCCGCCATGTGGAGGAGGTCCTGGTGGTCGACGACGGCTCCCGGGACGCCACGGCCGAGGTCGCCCGGGCCGCCGGAGCCCGTGTGGTGCGGGCCGTTCGCAACGGCGGCAAGGGCACGGCGGTGCGGCTGGGCCTCGCGGACCTGCTGAAAGGCCCGGCGACGCACATCGCCTTCGTGGACGCCGACGGCCAGCACGATCCCGACGATCTCCCGGCCCTCATTGACGCCGCCCGCCGGGGGGCCGACTTCATCATCGGGTCCCGCCTCCGGAACCCCGACGAGATGCCGGCGAAAAACTACTGGGCGAACACCATCGGCGACAAGGTGCTCTCCCGCATGACCGGCCTCCCCGTGGAAGACGGCCAATCGGGCTACCGGCTGATCGCGACAAGGCTCCTCCGCCCTCTCCGTTTGACCGCGACCCGGTATTCGATCGAGAACGAGATCCTCATCAAGGCCTGCCGGCGTGTGCGGCACTTCGCCTCGGTGCCGGTGAAGAGCATCTACGGCGCCGAGCGCCGCCACTACCGCCCGTTCCGCGACACCTGGGTGACCTCGTGGGCCTCCGTGCACTTCAAGACCACGGGATCCGACGAGTCATAATCGGATGGTGAGCGAAACCGCTATCGGGTTCGGCGCGCTCTTCCCCGGGCAGCTCTCGGAGAAGGCCGGCATGGGCGAATCGCTCTATCGGGCGTTCCCCGAGTGCGCGGCGGTGATCGCGAAGATCGCGGACCTCTCGGGCGTTCCGTTCGAGGACATCTACTTCCAGAACGCCAGCCGGAAGGAACGGATCCACGAGGATCTGGCGGCCCAGGTGGGGGTTTTCGCCGTTTCTCTGGCGGCGCTGGAAGCGCTCGCGCTCGAGGGTCTCCGGCCGGCGGCGGTGGCTGGCTACAGCCTCGGGACGTACGCAGCGTTCGTGGCCGCGGGCTGCTGCCCGGCCGAGGTCGCGCTGGAGGTGCTCGTCGAGGTGGACCGGTGCCTGGTGGAAGAGGGGATCCGGGGCGGCATGGGCTTCGTGATCGGCCTCTCGCGGGCCGCGCTGGAGACGGAGCTGGCGAGCGGCGTCTTCATCGGCACGGCAAACGCCGGAGCCCAGTTCATCGTGACGGGGGAGAAGGATGGCGTCGAGGCGCTCCTGGCCCGCGTTTCGGGCAAAGCGCTCAAGCAGGGGCT
>CAZXSG010000254.1:0-6245 GCA_964643185.1 uncultured Holophagales bacterium | reverse complement strand
CGGAAACGACGAGGAGCGTCGAGGCGAGCAGTGGGGTGATTCTGGGTTTCTTCATGGCCGGACTCCTGGACGGTGGGGACCGTCGCCGGCCCGGACCGTCAATATCCTGTTTGCAAGCTCCCTGCCCGTCAGCCCGGGGGCATTCGTCCCCCGCCACGGACGGTGACGAGCCCGTCGCGCAGGCCCGCCGCGGCGTCCCAGCCGACGGCAGCCGCGTAAATGCGACCCGGAAGGGAGACACCCAGGCCGTCGACGAGTGAGACGAGTCCCCCCGCGAGGACGGAAGAAAAGGGACGCCCCTTTGAAAAGGCGGGGGCGCCCACGAGGCTCTCGAGCTCGGGATGCTTGCCCACCAGCACGGCGGCAGCCCTTCCCGCCCGGTACTGCCGGGCCCGGAATCGGGAGAGATCGGTGGGGTGGTCGTGACGCGTGCGGGCACGCGGCTCGTAGACCATGCGGAACGACGGACGCTCCCGGAAGATGCGGAAGGCCAGCTCGACGTCTTCCCACGCGGCCTCGGGAAACGAGGTGTCGAAGCCGCCCACGGCCTGGAACACACGGCGCGGGAGCGACACGTTCGAGGTGTAGAAGAACCGGAACGGCACGTTCTCGGGATCCGTGAGGAGGGCGTAGCCGAACTGGGCGCCGTAGGCGTCCAGCCAGCGGAGGAACGGTGTGACGGAGACCCTCTCCGCGTCCCAGCTCGTGAAGCCGAGGACGGCGATCTGCTCGGGGGAACGGGCGGCGTGCGCGGCCGCGTGCGCGGCGAGAAATCCGGCCTCGGGCTCGGTGTCGTCACCCAGAAAGAGCAGCGCTTCGCCCTGAGCCCGGGCGGCCCCCGCGTTGCGCGCCACGGCCGGACCCGCCGGTTCCTGCCGGAAGAGGATGACGCCCGGCGGGACCTCGATCGGTTCCTCCGAGCCGTCGTCGACGACGAGGATCTCCGCGCCGCCCGGCACGTCGTCGAGCTGCGGCGCGAGCGCCGCGAGAACCCGGGCCAGCGATTCGGGGCGGTTCTTCGTGGGGATGACGACGGAAATCTTCACCGCCGCCCCAGGACCTTGCGCAGCATCCGCCTCGCCGTCGAGCTGGCGGGGGGCGCGACGGGCAGCCGGCGCGGCGACGCCGCGAACGCGAGGAGCGGAGAGAGAGCCACGCGAGGGGCGAACGAACGCGCGAGCCGCGTGGCGTTGGCGACGAGCGCCGCGTGCGTCGCAGGGTTCGAGAGGACGCTCACGAGGGCCTCGGCCAGCGCTTCCGGCCCCGCCGGGACGACGAGCCCCGCGCCGTTTTTCTCGAGCAGCTCGGAGGCCGCGCCGCCCGGCGTCGAGACGACGGGCAGCGAGGCCCAGAGCGCCTCGATGACACGCGTGCGGAACGAGAGCGTCGTCTCGAGCGAAGGGCGGTGCGCGACGACGGCCGCGCGGAAGCTCCGGAGCCACGGACCGCGGTCCTCGAATGCCACCCACGGCAGCACGTGGATCGCGCTCCCCAGGAGACCCATCTCGGCGGCCCGAGCCTTCACCGCAGAGAGGAGCACCTGCGGCGTCGTTCCCGGGTTGGGGCTCTCGCAGAAGATCAGGCGCGCGGTGGGAACGGCTTCGAGAACCCGCGGCCAGGCCGAGACGACGAGGAGCGGGTCGTACCAGTCGTACACGCCGCCGAAGAGCACGTCGTGCGGACCTCGCGGAAGATCCGGGTGGGAGCGCGCCTCGGGTGGCGGCGGCTCCTCGATGGCGAAGGGCGCGACGGCCACCACGTTCCGCGCGTCGGGATCCCCGGCGAGCGCCGCGGGCGACAGACGGCGACGCCCCAGAAGTGCGCCGAGCCAGAAGAGGCGCTGGTCCTCGGAGGCCGCGAGGACGAGATCGGCGCGGGCGAGCAACCGTTCGAGCGCTCCCCGGTCGTTCTCGAAGACGCGCGGCCCCAGCGTCTCGTGATACGCCAGGTTCTCGATGAGGAACGGATCGTAGAGATCGGCCACGAGAGCGCCCTGGAAACCCGATATCGGGTACAGGCGGTCGCCGGAATGGCCCGACACCACGGCCACGCCCGCGGCCTCGGCCGCGTCGCGGAACTCCCCCGTCTCGAACGCGACGAGCGGGAGCGGTGCCACGGATCCCGGTTCCGAGCCGTAGGGCGCCGCAAGCGAAACGTCGTGCCCTTCGGCCGCGAGCGCCCGGGCGATCTGTCGCGCCCGGAGGCCCATGCCCGCCATGCGCGCGCGAAGGGGCTCGGGCGAGAGCACGAGGACGCGGGTCATCTGGGCTCCTGCGGATCCCGAGGATCCCGGAAACGCCCCGAGGGGCCGATGAGCGCGGCGAGGGCGGCGAAGTCTCCCGAGCGCAGCCTTTCCACGGCGACAACGTGGAACGCCTCCGCGGCCTCGACGGACCGGGGCAGCGTCATGCGCCGGTACGCGCTCAGGCCGCGGATGAACGCAGGGTAGTCGTGGCCGTCGTTCTGGGAGACGAACTCGGCGACCGCGCGTCCCTTCGCCGCCGTGAAGCGCGTGGCGTCCAGCAGGAAGTTCGGGGCGATGGGCTGCGACACCTCGTAGAACGCCACCTGGGCGTCCGCAGGGAGCGCGGACTCGGCGAGGAGGAACGCCTGAGTGAGGCCGCGGTGGTCGGGGTGGATCTCGCACGGAGCGGGCACGAAGACGAGCTCCGGACGCAGCTCCGCGAAGAGAGCGCGCAGCCGTGCGGCGAGCGGCTCGGCCTGCGCCGCGACCCCACGGTCCCGAGCGCCGCCCTCCACGATGCGGGCACCGCCCAGGTGGCCGAGCGCCGCGGCCGACTCCGCGAGCCGTACAGCCGCGATGCGCGCCCGTTCGGCCGCATCCGTCGAGAAGCCACCCCCGTCCGTCGCCACGAAGACGACGACCTCGCAACCCCTCTCTCTCAGGCTCGCGAGGGCAGCTCCACAGCCGAAGACCTCGTCGTCGGGGTGTGGCGCGAGCACGACGGCCCGTGCCGCCTCGAAGACGCCGGCCCGGTACGGGATGAGGTCCTGCTCGAGGAGCTCGCTCGGGGATTCGGCCATCGGGGCCATTATTGACACGTCCGTGAGCCTACGCCGAGACTCCCCCGCCGCGATGGACGACACCAAGATGCCCGGGCCCAGGCTCGATCTCGTTGTCCCCGTGTTCAACGCGCTCCGCGAGACGCGGAACTGTCTTCGCACCGTGAGGCGCTTCGCGCCGCCCTGGGCGCGGGTGATCGTGATCAACGACGGGAGCGACGCCGTCACCACGGCCTGGCTCCGAGAGCAGTCCGGGTTCACGCTGCTCGAGAACGCGGAGAACCTGGGGTTCGTGAAGACCGCGAACCGTGGCCTCACGTACTCCGACGCGCCCTACGTGTGCCTTCTCAACAGCGACACGCTCCTCACCGAAGGTGCCCTCGAGCGCATGGTCGCGCGCCTCGATCGCGAGCCGGGCATCGGCATGTGCTGTCCACTTTCGAACGAGGCCGTCAATCTCTCCGTGAAGCTGCCTCCGGGCGAGAACGTGTTTTCCTTCGCGAGCAAGGTCACGCGCTCCTCCCCCGCGCTCTACCCGGACGCCGTGACGATCGTGGGCTTCTGCCTCCTCATCCGACGCGAGGTGCTGTCGACGCTGGGAGTGCTCGACGAGGCCTTCGGCCGCGGCTACTGCGAGGAGACGGATCTCCACTATCGGGCGCGGGCGGCGGGCTGGCGCTGTGTGGTGGCCGACGACACATTCGTGTACCACCGCAAGGGCGCGAGCTTCCGGGACGGCGACGAGCGCATGTGGGCCAACATGAAGCTCCTCATGTCGCGCTGGCAGGCGCTCCACGAGAAGGAGCTCGCGGCGTTCGACGCGAAGAACGCGCTCGGGGCGGTTCGCGACGTCGCGACCTACGAATGGACCGCGAAAGACCCGGCCAAGGCGGTTCCGTACGACGTGCTCTTCGTGCTGCCGATGATGGGCGTCTTCGGAGGCGTGGCCGACGTTCTCGAGCTCGCCAACGCGCTCGTCCTCGAAGGCCTGAACGCGGGCGTCGTGCTGCTCGAGGAGATCCCGCACCGCATCGATCTCGAGCTGTTCTTCCGTCCGCTGCAGCTCGCCCCCGAGCACTTCGTGAAGGACGTTCCCGACACGATGGTCCTCGTGGCGACGGCCTACCAGACGGTGCCCCCCGTCGCGGCAGCCGCCGCTCGCCGACCGGGAATGCAGACGGCCTACTTCGTCCAGGACTACGAGGGGTGGTTCGAGACGGACGGCGTCGACTACGTGTCGAAGACGTACGACCTCATCCCGCGCCTCACGACGATCTCGACCTGGCTCTCGAAGGAGATCGGGCGGCGCCACGGACATTCCTCGGCCGTGGTGCCCATGAGCGCTGACCCGGAGCACTTCTACCCGCGAGGAGAGCGGCCCGTCAGCCCGGTGAGGGTCGTCGCGATGCTCCGCGTCGACGAACGGCGCGGCGCGAAGGAGCTGATCGGGGCGCTCGAAGCCGTCTTCGCGAAGTCCGCGCCGGGAGCGATCGAAGTCGTCCTCTTCGGCTCCGCGCCGGTGCCCCGCGGAGTGCGCTTTCCGTTCGAGCACCGCGGCATCCTCACGCGGGACTCCGTTGCGACAATCCTCGCTTCGGCCCATGTCGTCGTGGATCCCTCGCACTTCCAGGGCTTCGGCCTCGTTGGGCTCGAGGGCATGGCGAGCGGCGCGTGCTGCGTGCTCACGCGGAGCGGCGGAGCGGGCGAGTACGCCGTGGACGGAGTGAACTGCATCGAGGTCGAGCCGAAGAGCGTCGACGCGCTCGCGGCGGGCATTCTCCGCGCCGTGACGGACTCCGCGCTCAGGGAACGCCAGGGCGCTGAAGGCCGCAAGACGGCTCTCGGCTTCACCTGGAAAGGTGCCGCGCGCCGCTACAGGGAGTTCCTGGCGGGGCTCCCGAAGGCCACGGCCAAGAGCCCGTCCGAGTCGGCCGCGCTGGAGCTTCTGTGGACCGAGATCCTGAGGCAGCGAAAGGCCCCACCGCCGCCGCCCGCGCCAGGCTCCTTCGAAGACCGCAAGGCGCTCGTGAAGCAGAGCCTCGCGCACGCCGTGCGTCGGGTTCGCGCCAGGCTCTCCGCACGCCGGCCGGGTGTCCCGCCCGGGCGGGACACCTAAGCAGTCCTACCGGACTGCCGCGTTAGCGAAGCACGGCTGCTCGCGTTAGCGAAGCACGGCCTCGGCGAGCGTCGCGAACGTCTGTTCGTGGATGAGCCGGGCGTAGAGCGGGGTATCGCCCGCACCCTGATGGACGTCGGCCGGCAGACGGAAGACTCCGCCCGGAATGCGGCCGAGCGTCGTGGGATGGAACGAGCGGAGCGGCGACACCGCGACGAGCGTCCCCTCGGGATGGAGGAGCAGCACCTCCCGCGGGGGCTCCGCCAGCACGACCTCGGGGCGGGGCCTCGCGAGCGCGACCCGCCCGGCCTCCCCGAAGTGCTTCTCGAAGTAGCGCCGCTCGGAAGCCCCGAACCACTCCGCCGCGCGCGGCTCCTTCTGTGCGCTCTGGTTGTAGTGATGAACCACGTGCGCCGCCCCCACGCGGAGGAGCGTTCCGCCCAGCGCGCGGAGGCGCCGCTGCCAGTCGTTCTCCTCGTAGTAGAGGGCGAAGCCCTCGTCGAACGGCCCCACCCGCTCGAACGTGTCCCGCCGGGTGGCCAGCACCGCGCCCGAGAGCCCCCGCGCTTCCCGCGTGAGACCGCGCTCGGCGTCCTCGAGGGCCGCGAGCCCGCGGCGCACGTCGCGATGGAAGAGCCGAGGCGTTCCCGCGAGCTCCCGGCGCAGGAGAGCGCGCGGGTTGGGATCCTCGGCGGGTGGCAGGGCGAGGAGAAGCCCCTCGTCCCAGAAGAGCGCGGGGCCCGTCATCACGAGCGGCCCGGCCTCGGCGAACAGCGCGGCGATCGAGCCCTCGCGGAACAACACGTCGGGGTTCGAGAAGAGGAGGAGATCCCCCGACGCGGCGTTCACTCCCGCGTTGATCCCTCCCGCGTAGCCCAGATTCCGTGGGGCCCGGACGAGCACGTCGGCGACGTCGTCGAGGAGCGCCGCCTCCTCTTCGAGGCCCGAGTTCTCCACCACGACGACCTCGGCGCCGGGAGCGTCCGCCCGGAGCGACGCGATCGCTCTGCGGGCGAGGCGGGCCGAGAGGTACGAGACGAAGATCGCCGAGATCACGGCCGGAAGTCTCGCGGAAGACGGGGCCCCGCGCCACGTTCGTTGTTGT
>CAZXSG010000253.1:0-6251 GCA_964643185.1 uncultured Holophagales bacterium | reverse complement strand
GAGGGAGCTGCGGGGGCTCGACGGGCACCGGGTCGAGGCGGCGGCGAGCGGGCAGGAAGGCATCGAGCTCGCGCTCCGGGAGCGCCCCGACGTGGCCCTCGTGGACATCGGGCTGCCCGGGATGGACGGCCACGAGGTGGCGCGCCGGCTGCGGGCGGCGCTGGGTCCGTGCATCACGCTCGTGGCGCTCACGGGGCACGCGGGGGCCGAGGCGCGGGAGCGGGCGCTCGAGGCCGGCTTCGATTCGCACGTCGCCAAGCCCGTCGACTTCGACCGGCTGCACGCCCTGATCCGCAAACAGGGCTGAGCTTGGCTTCTTCGAGCGCGCTCTGGCGCTCCAACGGGAAGTGCATCATCGGGTCCTGATGACGACGACCAGACGAACCCGAATCCTCGCGACGATCGGCCCCGCGTCGCGCAGCCCGGAAGTCCTCGATCGAATGATCGCGGCCGGCCTCGACGCGGTTCGCCTAACTTCTCTCATGGCACACAGGCGGAGCACTCCGAAGCCTACGGCTGGATCCGTGACGCGGCGACGAGGGCCGGGCGCCCCATCGCCGTGCTGCAGGATCTCCAGGGTCCCAAGGTGAGGATCGGGCTCGTGAGGGGACAGATGCAGGTGCCTCGCGGCTCCCGCCTCGTGATCACGACGAGGCCGCTCGAAGGCGCGGACGGCGTGGTCTCGACGCCCTACGAGCATCTGCCGCTCGACGTGTCGCCTGGCGCGCGGGTTCTGCTCGACGAAGGGCGCATCGTGGTGGTGGTGCGCGAGGTGACGGGAACCGATGTGATCTGTGAGGTCGAGGACGGTGGAGTCCTGTCGTCTCACAAGGGCATCAACCTTCCCGGAGCGTCCCTCACGGCGTCGAGCATGACCGCGAAAGACGTCGCGGATCTGAAGTTCGGTCTCGCTCTCGGAGTGGATTTCGTCGCGCTGTCCATGGTGCGTAAGGCACAGGACGTGCTCGAGCTCAGAGCCCTCATGCAGGCCCAAGGGCGGGTCGTGCCCATCGTGGCGAAGATCGAGAAGCCGCAGGCCGTCGCGGCGCTCGACGAGATCGTCGCGGCCGCCGAGGGGGTGATGGTCGCGCGCGGCGATCTCGGAATCGAGATGGACCTCGACACGATTCCGGCCCTCCAGAAGACGATCATCGCGAGGGCCAACCGGGCTGGAAAGCTCGTCATCACGGCCACCCAGATGCTCGAGTCCATGACGAACGACGCCGTTCCCACCCGGGCCGAGGTCACAGATGTCGCCAATGCGATCCTCGACGGAACCGACGCCGTGATGCTCTCGGGGGAGACGGCCGTTGGCAAGTACCCCGTCGAGACCGTCCGGAGGATGGCGTCGATCGCCGAGGCCACGGAGGAAGCTCTGTATCCGTTCGACCGGCCGCTCCGCGAGCCGGTGCGGAGACCCGAAGGGGCGGAGCCTCACGAGCCGGTGCGAAGGCCCGAAGGGGCGGAGCCTCACGGGCCGGTTCCGGGAGACCGTGGCTTCGGCCCCGTGCTCGCCCGAATCGCCGCTCAGGCCAGCCGGGACCTCGGCGCGGCGGCCATCGTTGTCTTCACGAGGAGCGGCGACACGGCCTGGCGACTGTCCGACGAGCGGCCGCGAGCGAGAATCGCGGCCTTCACTGAGGTGGAGTCCACTCTGAGGCGGCTCGCACTGTACTGGGGTGTGCACCCTCTCCGTCTTCCGGAGAGCTCCTCGGATCCGCTCGAGGACGCGAAGGCGGCGCTCGTCGCGACGGGACTGGCCCGCGCGGGCGACCAGGTCGGCTACGTTCTGGGGACCCGGCCGATGCCCGACGGAGACAACAGGGCGTCGCCCGTGAAGCTGGATCGAAGCCAGCCCGGCGAGGGCTTGGGTGCCTCCACGGCCCGCTCGACCTCGGAGAGCGCAGTGAACGCTGCCGGGACGTCGGGATGCGCGACGGACCCTTCGAGCGTCGCGACGAGGTCCGCGAACTGTCCGCCCAGGACGGTCTTCAGCTTGGCGAGCTCCGACGACGCGTCGAGACTGCCCTCCTCGAGCAGACTCCGGAGACGACGGGCGATCGCGAGCGCCTCCCCGGTGTCGACAGGACCCGAGGACGCAACAGCAGTCGCAGCCGTTGCCTCGACGAGCAGAGGATCGCAGCCCGCACGCACCTCCTCGATCGCCGCCGACAGCGCCGAAAGATCGGGCCGGGCCGACGGACTCTCCGCGAGGGCCCGTTCGACCGCTCCGAGCTCCTCCGCGACGCGGCGCATGCCCAACGTCGCCGAGCTGCCCTTCAGCGTGTGGATCAGATCCCCCGCTCCAGCCCCTCCCTGTGCAAGCAGCGCCTCGATTCGAGGCACGGCATCTCCCAGCTCGCGGACGGCCTGACCGAGGAGCTGGCCGTAGAGGAACGCGTTGCCCGACGCGCGGCGCAGCCCGGCGGCCGTGTCGACTCCCGGTAGCGCGGCCGGCAGCGGGCCCGACGGATCCGCGTCGTCGGCGTAGCGATAGCGCACGCCCGTGTGCTGCGCGAGCGCGGCAAAGAGATCGTCCACCACGAACGGCTTGGGCAGGAACCCGCTCACCCCGCTCGACGCGAGCTCCTCCCGCTCGTGCTCGAGCGCGCTGGCCGTGAGCGCGACGATGGGCGTCGGATCCAGCGAAGCGGTCCGCTCGCGCTCCCGGATCCGCGCCGTCGCCTCGCGCCCGTCCATCACCGGCATCCGCATGTCCATGAACACGAGATGCGGACGCCACGTCTCCCACGCCGCGACCGCGTCCGCGCCGTTCACGGCCTCCCGCACGTCGAAACCCGCGTCGCCGAGGAGGCGCATCAGGAGCAGCCGGTTCTCGGGCGTGTCGTCGACGATCAAGATCCGGAGCGGCGTCTGAGCGGCCGCGAGGGAGAGCACCTTCCTGCGCTTTCTCGGCGCTACGGCGGCGTCGGACGCGGGCAGCTCCACGTCAAACGTGAACGTCGTGCCCACCCCCACCGTGCTCTTCACAGAGACGTCACCGCCCATCAGCCTCACGATCTGGCGGCTGATCACGAGCCCCAGCCCCGTACCTTCCTTGGCGCTCAAACCGGACTCCGTCTGGCTGAAGGCACGGAACAGCTTGCCCAGCTCCTCCTCGGAGATGCCCGGGCCCGTGTCCTCGATCGCGAACGTGGCGCGGCCGCCGGCCCAGCGCGCGCGGAGCGTCACGCGGCCGCGTTCGGTGAACTTCACAGCGTTGCCCAGGAGGTTGATGAGCACCTGGCGCAGCTTGCCGGCGTCGGCGTTCACGGTGCGGGGGAGCCCGCCCGCCACCTCGAACGCGAGCTCGAGGTCCTTGGCGTCCGCGCGCACGCGCACGATCGACTGCACGGCCGCGAGCAGCTCGTGGAGGTCGAAGGGACGGTCCACGCGCGTGAAGCTGCGCGCTTCGATCTTCGAGAGCGACAGCACGTCGTCGATGAGGCCGAGGAGGTGCTCGCCGGAGCGCTGGATGATGCCGAGCTCCTCCTGATGCCGGCGGCTCAGGTCGCTCGAGCGGTTCAGGAGCTGCGCGAAGCCGAGGACGGCGTTGAGCGGTGTCCGCAGCTCGTGGCTCATGTTCGCGAGAAACAGGCTCTTGGCGCGGCTCGCGTCGAGGGCGCGCTCCTTCTCTCTCGCGAGCTCGGCCGTGCGCACGTCGACGAGAGTCTCCAGCTCGGCCCGCCGCTTCTCGAGCGAGCGCACGCGCAGCTTCACGAGCGCCGCGACGGCCGCCAGCGCGAGAAACGCCCAGAGCGCCTTCGCCCACACGGTGAGCCACCAGGGCGGAAGCACCCGGAACGCGAAGTCGGCCGGCGCGCCCCATTCGCCGGTGCCGATGCGGGCGCGGGCACGGAAGACGTACGTGCCGGGCGGCAGGTTCGTGTACGTCGCGGTGCGTTCCCGGGACGCCGGGCCCCAGTCGGCGCCGCGGCTGCCCGCGAGCATCGACTGGTACTCGATGCGGTGCGCCTGCCCCCAGTCCACGGCGGAGACGTGAAACCCGATATCGGCCACGTCGTGCGGAAGGGCGAGCCCCTCGGGCCGGTTCAGAAAGGGCACGACAGCCCGGAACACGACGGTCCGGAAGGGACCGTCCCTCGGATGCGACGCGAGCTCCGCCCAGTCGACGGACTGTTTACGCAGATCCAGCCCGATCACCTGGACGCGCGGCGGCACCGGCGCCGGGGCGAGCGGCGGCACGGCGGCGAGCATGCACAGCGCTTTGCCCGTTCCCCAGTAGCCGCGGCCATGAGAATCCCAGAGACCGGTGCCCTGGTTGAAGTCCGCGGCCTTGAGGCCCTCTTCCGTTCCGTACGCGTCCACGCGCGGCACGGCGTCCTTGCCCGGGCCGAGCGTCACGCGGTTGAGACCCTTCTCCGTGGCGGCCCACACGGACCCGAGCGAGTCCGGTGAGAGCGAGAAGACGAGCGGGTTGCTGAGGCCGTCCTCCTCGTCCACGAAGAAGAGCTGCCCGTCGTCGTGGATCGCGATCCCCGTGCGCGTCGCGATCCACAGCCGGCCGTGCGGGTCGAAGTGGAGCCGGTTCACCTCGGCCTTGCCGATCGGACCCTTCGGGTCGAGGCGGGTGAGCGACCGGCCCGAGAGCCGCAGGACGCCGCCCTTCCTTCGCGCGAACCAGACGGCGCCGTCGGGGCCGGCGAGCACATCGTAGAAGGAGCTGTTCTGGAGCTCGGCGGGACGCGTGAACGAGGTCCCGTCCCAGCGCACGGCGCCGGTCGCCGAGCCGATCCACAGCGCCCCTTCGGAATCCTCCGCGAAGGACCACACCCGTCCGAACGACGCTCCGTCTTCCGGAACGACGTGTGTGAGCCGCGTGCCGTCGTAGGTGTAGATGCCCGCGGTGGCCGTGCCGATCCAGAGGGTGCCGTTCTTCGCGACGTAGACCGAGTGAATCTGGTCCTTGCCGGTCGCGCTCAGCACCGGGAGGTGCGTGAACGAGGTTCCGTCGTATCCATTCACGCCCTTGTCGGTCGCGAGCCACACCCTGGATCCGTCGCGGGCCTCGCTGATCGCCCAGATCCTCTGGTCCGAAAGGCCCTCCTTGCCGGTGACGTGCCGGAAGGAGTCCTGCCGGTACCTGCAGAGGCCCGCGCCGATGGTGCCGATCCACACGAAGCCCGCGCGGTCCTCGAACGTGAACGCCGTTCGGTAGTGACTGAGGCCCTGCTCTTCCGAGAGGTGAAGGAACGCGCCGACCTCGCCCGCGCTGCGCCGGACCTGAACCACACCGCGACGCGTCGACAGCCACAGAGACCCCGTGCGGTCGATCTGCATCTGGAGAATCTCCTCGCCGGGCAGTCCCTGTGCGGGGCCGAAGTGCGTGAGGGCCTCGCCCTGGAGCCGGGTGACGCCGGCCGGTCCCGAGAGCCACAGTGCACCGGTCTCGTCCTCCGCTAGGGCCGTGAAGCCGTCCGACGGAAGACCGTTCTCCTTCGACATCCGAGTGAACGAGCGGCCGTCGAATCGCAGCACGCCCTTCCCGGTCGCGAGCCACAGAGCCGAGCCGCCTTTGGTCTCGAGGATCCAGAAGATCCCGTCGTCTCCGAAGCCGTACTCCTTGCCGTAGGTCGTGAAAGACGTTCCGTCGAAACGGCAGAGGCCCTTGTCCGTGCTCATCCAGAGGCTGCCTCTGTGGTCCTCCACGATCTGTCCCACGTTGTCGCCCGCGAGGCCCTGCTTCGTCGTGTACCAGGTGAACGACGTGCCATCCCAGCGGATCAGGCCGAGGCTCGAGCCGATCCAGAGGATGCCGTTTCGGTCTTCACAGAGCGCCTGGACCTTGTCCGTCGGGAGGCCCTGCTTCGGCGTGAAGTGGAGAAACGACGTCCCGTCGTAGCGGCTCAGCCCGCCTCCCCAGCTCGTCATCCAGAGGAACCCGCGCCGGTCCTCGACCATCGCGTTTGGATACGCCGAGAGCATCCCCTGCGCGACGTCGAGATACCCGATATCGGCGAGCGCGTTGTCGCGGCGGGCGGGGGGCGAGGCGTCCACGGGGCGCGGCAGGCTCGGGCGCGTGACCTTCGGGGCCTCGAGCGTGCGGCCGTTCTGAACGGACGTGCCCTCCTTGGGAGGCGTGTACGAGACGGGCAAGGGCAACCCGCTCTCGCCGGGCGTCAGCACCGCGAAGGGCAGGCCGAGCCGAGAGCGAACGGGCCGCGCCGCCGGGATCTCGTGGGCGGCCGTGCTCGGCGGCGTGCGGAGCGGGGGAACGGGAGGCGGCGTGA
>CAZXSG010000252.1:0-6254 GCA_964643185.1 uncultured Holophagales bacterium | reverse complement strand
GAGGCGGTTGATGTCGCACTCGCCCACGGTCTTCCCGCTGCCGGTGGGACAGGGGCCGTGGACCCTCTTGAAGAGCTCGTTGATCCAGGGATCCCCGCACTGCGGGCATTGCGCGGCGAGCGGCTGTGCGGAGACGAGACAGAAGAGAGCGGCGGCGAGACCGAGGACGGACTTCCTGACGATGGAGTTCTTCATCGGATTCCTTTCTATTCGGACGGTCTAGTTCTTGAGGACGACCCTGTAGGTCTTGCCGTCGGCGCCACGGATGGTGCCGAGCACCTTTCCGCCGCCGACCGACTGGAGCGAGAAGCCGCCGCCGTTGTCCGAGATGATCCGGGCCGTGTTGCCGGCCACGATGCTCGCGCCGTTCTGTCCGATGACGCCGGCGGGATCGACGAGCTTGATCGAGCTCGCGGGGTACAGCATCCGTCCGTTCACGTCGGTGACGGCGAGGGCGGAGGTGAGGTTGAGGATGGGCGTGGCCGCGACCGGCGCCGTCTGCGCCGCGCGGACCTTGGAGACCAGATCGGGGTAGCTCGACCAGCGCGGGTACAGCGACGTGTTGCACTCGGCTTGCTTCGGCGCCCGGCCCGTCACCTGGAAGACGGCCTCACCGACCCAGGGGTCCGAGCACGATTTCGAGTAGCGGATGAAGTTCTCGAGCTGCTGCTTGCTGCTCCACGAGCCGCCGCCGTAGCGGTTGATGTCGCACTCGCCCACGTTCTTGCCGCTGCCGTTCGGGCAGCGCCCGTGGACGCTCTTGAAGAGCTCGTTGATCCAGACGTCACCGCACTGGTTGCACTGGGCCTGGGCTTCGGGCGCGGCGACCCCGAACCCGGCGAGGGTCAGGGCCAGGAGCGCGGTCCGGATGGTTCGCTTCGAGTTCATGTGGGGTCTTCCTCCGCAAGGACAAGCGACGTCCGCGGGAAAACCGGCTCACACTTTTTGACCTGGGGGTTTCTCGATCCCCCCAGGCCCCCCACCAGGTGGAAATCGCTATATGGAGCGCAACCAGGCGGAGACGTCCTCGACCATTCGAGGGAAGCTGGGCGAGACGAAGATCGTCTTCTGGTACTGCGTGGGGTCGTAGGGCAAGGCGCCCGCGACCTCGAAGTCCAGCGGGACGAGGTTCGCGTTCTTCTCGAACCAGCCCAGCTCGCCGAACGACGACAGGAGCCCCGCGCCGTACGTCTTCAGGCGGCCGGCTTCCTCCACCACGCCGAACTCGAGCGTGTACCAATAGACGAGCTCGAGGCGCTTCATGTCGGCCTCGTCGGCCCTCATGGCCGCCTCGCCGAAGAGCTTCGAGAGCTTCACGATCTCCGGGTGCCGGAGGCTGGCCGCGTGCCCCACGAGCTCGTGGACGACGTCGGGCTCGGGCGTGTAGAGCGGCACCGAGTGGTGGCGCATGTACTGCGTCGAGAGGAAGACGCCGTGCCCCATGGCCGAGAGGAACGCGCGCCCTGAGATGAGCCCGCCCACCGGCAGCATGCGAAAGCCCGCGGGCGCGAGCTTCTGGTTCACGTCGGCGAGCTGCGGCACGAGCGTGCGGTCGAGCGCGATCTGCGCCGCGCTCTCGCCCCATTCCGCGCAGGCGTAGACGTCGTGGAGCGGCGCGAGGCTCTCCCACACCGTCCGCCAGACGTTCTGCTCGTCGTCGGTGTAGGTGACGTGGGGGAGCGGATCGCCGTCCTTGTATTCGAGGGCCTTCTTCGCGATGGCGTTGCGGCGCGCGCGGTAGACGGGGTCCTTGAACCCCGGGTGATCGGGATCCAGCGGGACCAGCTCGTCCTCGGGGGGGCACAGAGCGTTGGCTCGTTGGAGCGCGGCGAGGGCCATGGCGTCTTCGGCCCGCGTAAACGCGGGCCCTGCGCATTCTGGTTCCGGAGCCACGGTCAGAGCCCCTGATGCAGATGAATCACGGCTCGTCATGGCGTGCCTCCCTCACCCGAGGAAGCATATCTCTCCCATTCGTAGTACCAGCGGTCGCGGTCCGGATCCCACTCGTCCCACGTGGGAATCTCCTCGAGCGCGCCCAGATAGCGCTCGGGCACGATGCCGGGCACGAGAAAGGCCTTCTGCCGGTGGAGCGGATACGGATTGCGCAGCGTGAAGCCCAGCACGCCGAGGACGGCCCGCGCGACGTACCACGTGGCCCGCGGATTCCAGCCGTGCGCGATCTTGATGACGACGCCCAGCCCGTCGGGATAGTCGGGATGCACGATCGCAAGGCCGAGAAGCCCGTCCGCGCCCTCCTTGGCGAGGACCCGGCCGCCGCAGGCCTTGAGGATCGTGCTGTCCAGCCGGTTGAAGCCGCCGATGAGGTCGGGATGCCGCGTCATGGCCTCCCAGATCCAGTCCTCGTCGCGATCTCTCGCGAGGGCCGCGAACAGCGTCGCGAGCTCCGTGACCGTGTTGGAGAACGTGGGCAGACCGCAGCCGTCCCGCGCGACGCGGAGCGGCTCCCATTCGGGCCCCAGAGTCCGCCTCACCTCGCCCGCGAAGGCCTGGAAGAAGGGATGGTGCGGCAGCGTGTAGCCCGCGCGCGGCCAGCCCAGTACCCGGCACGCGCGGAGGATGGCCGCGTGCTCGCCCGAGCAGCAGTGGTACCAGCGGCGCGGCCTGCGCACCTGGCGGCCGAACTGCACGAGAGGCACGTCGAGCGGCGCCTGCATGAGGCCCCACTCCCCTTCCGCGAGGATCGACTGCGCGGCCGAGACGTGCTCGGGCGATCCGTTGTGGCTCGCCACGGAGATGGCCCTCTGCGTCCACGTGAGGTCCCCGAGCGCTTTCGCGAGGGGCTTCACCATGAGCGGCTTCATCATGCTCCGGCCATAGCACAGAACATTGCCGCCGAAGCCGTGGAGAACTCCCGCGGGCGTTGCCCAGGCGATGGCGCCGTGGAGCGTCGTCTCGGAGACGCCGTTCCGCCGGTAGTCCACGAGCGGCACCCAGGCCACGTCGCGCCCCGTGGGGATGCGCGCGTCGCTCTCGCCGAGCGGGCTCTTCGGGTATGCGGCGGCGGCCGGCTTGAGCGGGGTTTCGCTCATCGGCCCGAGGGTAACAGGGGGACGACCTCCTTCATGAAGGCCTCCATGTTGCGCACGACGCGCGCGGAATCGTGGTTGAAGAAATCGAACCAGAGCATGAGCCGGTCCTCGGGATGAAAGCGCTCGAGGATCTGCCCGGCAACGTCCTCCGGGGTGCCCACGAGCGCGTTCTCCGAGGCACCCTCGACCTTCTTCGGGTCGAGCGTGCCCTCGAGCGCCGTCCAGTAGGCCGAGAGGGCGGCCCGGGCCTCCTCGCCCGCGGCCTCGCGCTGCCGCTCCTTCGAGAGACCCGCCTCGGCATTCAGGAAGACGAACACGGTGCGCGGCATGTCGCGCCTTCGCCACGCGCCTCCCGCCGCATGGAACTTCGCCGCCATGCGGCGGTGGGTGTCCTCGATGACCTCGGGCTTCGTGATCGAGAGGTTGAAGACGCGCACCGGGAGAATCGCGTTGAGCTCCTCCTGGAGCCGCGCGTCGTGAGAGCCCACGTAGAGCTCGAGGAGCTCTTTGCGCACGTCCTCGGGCACGATCTTGAGGACGTCGAACTCGTAACGCCTCGGAACGGAAATGCTCGACACGTCGGCGCCGTGGGCATCGAGGACCTTGCGCCAGTCGGCGTCGCTGCGGAAGTCCCCGCGGGAGAGCTCGGTTTCGCGGACGTCGTCGCTCGAGAGCTCGTCGCCCCGCACGAGGCGGCAGAAGATCTCGGCCGCCTCGGCGAAGGCCTTGCCCTTGAGCGCGGGCCAGGCCGCCTGCTCCATCGCGTTCCTCGGCTTCATTCCGTGCACACGGCTCTGGAAATCGAAGCGGCCCGCGGCGAACCCGATATTGAGTTTTCGGCGCTCTTCAGGATCGAGGCCGTGAATCGCGAGGAACTGCGCGATGCGCTCGGCGTGGGCGACGGGTCCGCCGTTCACGAAGAGGCCCATCACCGCCGAGCCCACCTCGATGCGCCGCGTGCGCCGGAACACGGCGTGCGCCATCTGGACGATGTCGGCGTTGAGGCCCACCTCGCCCTGCCAGAACGGGATCACGGGATGCGGGTGGCGTTTCTGGACCTCGCTCGAGAGGTGCGACTCGGCGATCCAGGCGGTGCCGAAGCCCAACGCGTCCGCGGCCTCGACCTGCTCGAAGAAGGCCCGAAACATCTGGGCTTCCGTGGGCAGGAAGCCGTCGACGGGGGTCCGGCTGATGGAAAAGAAGATGTCGAAGTCCACGTTCCGATTCTGGGGCCTCGGGCCGGGGTCCGCAACGATCTACATCAAAAGACTAAGATCCACGCACAAACAGGACTTGACAATGATCGAGTCAGATACTATGTTTATGGCGCGATCCGGGCTGACCCGGACCAAATCCAAGGAGGAACACACGCCATGTTGATCCGCACGAACGATCCACGCGGTAACCAGGCCTTCCAGAGCCAGTTCAACCGGCTTCTCAGCGAAGCCTTCGGAACCCTCAGCCGCACGGACGAGGGCGTCTCAGCCTCATGGGCTCCTCCGGTCGACATCTCCGAAACGGCCGACCGGCTGGCCTTCAGCATCGAGGTCCCCGGCTTCAAGGACGAAGAGCTCAAGCTCCGCGTGGAGAACGGCGTTCTCACGGTCGAGGGCGAGCGCTCCTTCGAGAAGGAGTCCAAGGACAAAACCTGGCACCGCGTCGAGCGGAGCTACGGGAAGTTCCTGCGTTCCTTCAGCCTGCCGAGCAACGCGGACACGGCGAAGGTCGAGGCCAAGCTCGAGGACGGCGTGCTCCACATCGAGCTGCCGCGCCGCGAGGAGGCCAAGCCGAAATCGATTCCGATCACGGTGAACAAGGCCATCCCCGCGACCGCGAACAAGTAAGCCGCACAGCCGTTCCGCAACGAAGACGGGGCCGCAAGGCCCCTTTTTCGTTTCAGATGGAGTTCAGGCGCCCGCCGTCGACGGCCAGGCTGACGCCCCGGATGTACGCGCCGGCGGGAGACGCCAGGAACGCGATGGCCGCCGCGGTCTCGGACGGATCCGCGAGACGGCCCTCCGGAATCGAGCGCAGCCATTCGGCTTCGATCTCGTCGCCGCTCTTCCCGGAGCGCTGCGACATCGAGTCCTTCAGAGCGGTCAGCCGCTCCGTCGCCGTGTAGCCGGGCAGGACGTTGTTGATGGTGATGCCCGGCGGCAGCTCCTTCGACACCGTCTTCGCCCACGAGGCCATCGCGCCGCGCGTGGTGTTCGAGACGCCGAGCCCGGCGATGGGCTCCTTCACCGAGGTCGACACGACGTTCACGATGCGGCCGTAGCCGGCACCGCGCATGCCGGGTAGAACCCGCGTCACGAGCCCGTGCGAAACGAGCACGTGGCGCGAGAAGGCGGCGAGGAATTCCTCTTCGGTCGCCTCCAGGATCGGGCCGGCCTTGGGCCCGCCCGTGTTGTTGACGAGAACGTGCACGGGACCCGCCGCCCGCAGCAGGAGATCGATCTTCGCGAAGAGCCCCGGACGGTCGTCCGCGTCGGCCACGAGAGCGCGCACCGCGGGAGCCCCCATCGCCAGAAGCTCGGGGAGGAGGCTCTCGAGCGCGGACTGCGTCCGGGCGAGGGCCGTGATCGAGGCTCCTTCGGCCGCGAGGGCGAGAGCGGTCGCGCGGCCGATGCCCTGGCTCGCGCCGCACACCAGGGCGTGCTTTCCTTCGAGGTTCATCGTCTTCAGGCCTTTGCGAATCCGTAAGACTGCGTGTTCTCGAGCGCGGGCAGGTACTCGCGCGGCAGGAGCAGCGTGCGCACGGCCCAGAGCTCGGTGAAGATGCGGGTCTTGGCCGTCTGGTCGAGGTAGTCGACACCCGAGGAGCCGCCGGTGCCCGGACGCCGCCCGATCGTGCGCTCCACCATGCGCGCGTGGCGCGTGCGCCAGAGGACGAGGTACTCCTCGAGCTCCACGATGGAGTCCACGAGGAGGCGGGGCCACGCGAGGAGAGGCAGCTCGCGGTACGACTCGATGAAGAGGAGCCCCGCCCGGACGCGCCGGGCGGATTCGCGCTCGGCCTCGGGCGCGTCGCCGGCCTCGAGGAAGAGCCGCGCCGAGGCGAGACCGTCCAGGAGGCGCGCCTCGACGGCGTCTGCTTCCGCGCCGAGGCGCTCGGGCAGCCACGCCTGCTGCGCGGTCGCGTGCTTCTGAGCCGCGTCGAAATAGCTCGCGAGAAAGCGCGTCACGGCCTCGCCGTCGCCCGCG
>CAZXSG010000251.1:0-6261 GCA_964643185.1 uncultured Holophagales bacterium | reverse complement strand
CGTGGCCGCCATGGCCGCTTCCGCCGAGAGGCTGCCCTTGTGGCCCTTCACGGCATCGTCGTTCCTCGAGGCGGCCGTGTTGAGGGGCTGCGTGCGCTTGCAGCCGTCGCGGTAGACGGCGATGGATTTGAGCCCGAGCTTCCAGCCCTGGAGGTACGTGTCGGCGATCTCCTCCGGCGTGGTGTCGCTCGGCATGTTGACGGTCTTGGAGATCGCGCCCGAGAGGAAGGGCTGCACCGCGGCCATCATGCGCACGTGGCCCATGGGAGCGATGGTGCGCGTGCCGCCCATGGCCTTGAACGCGCAGTCGAAGACCGCGAGGTGCTTCGTATCGAGCCCGGGCGCGCCCTCGATCGTCCCCTTCTCGTCGATGTACTGGACGATGCGGCTGGCGGTCTCCACGGAGTAGCCCAGACGGGTGAGCGCGTGGGGCACCGTGTTGTTGACGATCTTGATGTTCCCGCCGCCCACGAGCTTCTTGTACTTCACGAGCGCGAGGTCGGGCTCCACGCCCGTGGTGTCGCAGTCCATCATGAAGCCGATGGTTCCCGTTGGCGCGAGGACGGTCGCCTGCGCGTTGCGGTAGCCGTGCTGGCGGCCGCTCTCGAGCGTGACGTCCCAGACGCCGCGCTGCGCTTCGAAGAGATCGTGGGGCACGCCCGAACGGTCGATCTCGTACGCCGCGTCGCGGTGCATGGCGATGACGCCGAGGAACGCGTCACGGTTCGGCGCGTAGGCCGAGAACGTGCCGATCTCCGACGCGATGCGCGCGGACGTGAGGAACGCCTGGCCGTGCATGAGGCTCGTGATGGCGGCGGCGTAGTGCCGGCCCTCGCTGCTGTCGTACGGCAGGCCGTTGAACATGAGGAGCGCGCCGAGGTTCGCGTAGCCGAGGCCGATGGGCCGGAACGCGTGGGAGTTCTTCTCGATGTTCGGCGTGGGGTACGAGGCCTCGTCGACGAGCATCTCCTGCGCCGCGAACACGACGTCCACGGCGTGGCGGAAGCGATCCACGTCGAAACCGCCGTCGTCCTTGGCGAACTTCATGAGGTTCAGCGAGGCGAGGTTGCAGGCCGAATCGTCGACGAACATGTACTCGCTGCAGGGGTTCGACGCGTTGATGCGGTGCGTCGTCTTGCAGGGGTTCCACTTGTTGATGAGCGTGTCGTACTGGATTCCGGGATCGCCGCACACCCACGCCGACTGGGCCATCTTCTGGAAGATCGCCCGCGCGTCGTACGTGGTGACAGGCTCGCCCGTGAGGACGCCCTTCGTCGTGTACGTGGTGCCCTGCTCCACCGCGCGCATGAAGTCGTCGTTCACGCGCACCGAGTGGTTGGCGTTCTGGAACGCGATGTTGCTGTAGACCTCACCGTTGAAGGAGCCGTCCCAGCCGGCGTCGATGAGATCCCAGGCCTTGCGCTCTTCCTTCTCCTTGCACTCGATGAACTCCACGATGTCCGGATGGTCGACGTTCAGGATGACCATCTTGGCGGCGCGGCGCGTCTTGCCGCCCGACTTGATCGCCCCCGCGAAGCTGTCGAAGCCGCGCATGAAGGAGACCGGGCCGGACGCGATGCCGCCGGAAGAGAGGGTCTCCATGGAGCCGCGGAGCGAGGAGAGGTTGGAGCCCGTGCCCGACCCGAACTTGAAGAGCATGCCCTCGGTCTTGGCGAGGTCGAGGATCGAGGACATGGAGTCGCCCACGGCGTTGATGAAGCACGCCGAGGCCTGTGGCTTCGGTTCGACGCCGACGTTGAACCAGACCGGTGAGTTGAAGCTCGCCACCTGGTTCACGAGGATCGCGGCCAGCTCATCGCTGAACGCGTCCCGGTCGGCCGAGGTCCGGAAGTAGCCGTTCTTCACGCCGAAACCCGTGATCGTGTCGACGACGCGTCCGATGAGCTGGCGCACCGAGCGCTCCCGCTGGGGCGTGCCCGGCTTCCCGGCGAAGTACTTCTGGGCCACGATGTTCGTGGCCGTCATCGACCACGACTTCGGGACCTCGACGTCCTTCTGCTCGAAGAAGACCTCGCCCTTTTCGTTGGTGATGGCCGCCGTCCGCAGCTCCCACTCGAGCGCGTCGTACGGGTTGGTCACGCCGTCGGTGTAGACGCGGCGGAAGGTCAGACCCCGGAGGCCCGAACGGGTTGCGGGGGACTCGGCACTTTCAGTGCTGGCGAGGTTTCCGTCGATCGCTTCCGGTCGCACGCATGCGCCTCCTCGTGAGTTGGTGGGGTCTGAGAGGGCCGTCTCGCCCCGAAAATAAGCAAAGCTCCCGCCCGTTACCCCGGCTTCCGTGAGGTCGCCGAATCGCCGAACTGTGAGGGTTTTCGGGAGGTCTTCTGGGTCGAAAAGCTTAGTCCCGGTGTCGGGGGCCGTCAAGGGTTCGCCACAAGATTTTGTGCATGAAGTTCTCGCGAGCACCATATCCTGTGGTCGGCGCGGAACTTGCGTTTGATTTACGCTAATCGTTTCGAGAGCGCTGAGGAAGCGGTCCGAGGGCAGTTGACGCCGGAAATTCCGGAGACCTTTTCGACGGGCTGCAACGGGCGAGAGGCTTTGCTATAAACTTTGGGCCGGAGCCTTCTATTGCAGGGCTCCGGGAGGAACACCAAAAATGTCCGAGACCCTCGCCGCCGACGCCGCTGCCGCGACCGTCCTCAGCGTCCCCAAGGAAGACCCCTTCACGCTCCAGGTGACGGACGCTGCCGTCGCCAAGGTCAAGGACTTCGCCGCGAAGATGCCCGACGCCACGGGCAAGGCTCTCCGCGTGTTCATCCAGGGCGGAGGCTGCTCCGGCTTCCAGTACGGCTTCACGTTCGACGACGAGAAGCCCAACGACTACGTCCTCCAGGTGAAGGACGTCCGCGTCGTCGTCGACCGCGCGAGCTCGGTGAAGCTCCACGGCGCGACGCTCAACTGGATCGAGGACTTCCGCGGCGCCGGCTTCTCGGTCGAGAACCCCAACGCCCAGTCGGGCTGCGGCTGCGGGAAGAGCTTCAGCTGAAGTCCGTCGTCCTCGGGCGCGAGGTCGCGGCGATCCAGATCCCGGCCGGAATCGCCGTCCTCCTTCCCAAGGGTGCTCAGGTCACGGTCACGCAGGCCCTCGGCGGCTCGTTCACGATCGAGACGCACGGGGGCCTTTTCCGCGTGGCCGGCCGGGACGCCGATGCCCTGGGTCTCGACGTTCCCGAGCTTGCGGCGGGCGGCTCCGCCCGCGACGTCTCGGAAGACGCGATCTGGGCGGCCCTCGCGACCTGCTACGACCCCGAGATCCCCGTGAACATCGTGGAGCTGGGCCTCATCTACGACCTGAGCGTCGCCAAGGGCCCCAAGGGCGCGCGCGTGGGCGTGAAGATGACGCTCACGGCCCAGGGCTGCGGCATGGGTCCTTCGATCGCGTCGGACGCGCAATCGCGCATCGAGGCGCTCCCGGGAGTCGCGGAAGCGCGCGTCGACGTGGTGTGGGATCCGCCCTGGAACGCCGCGATGATGTCGCCCGAAGCTCAACGCCGTCTCGGGATGTCCTGAAGGGCGGCACGGGAGCTGCTAGGCTCTCGTCCGAGTGAATCGCTCCGAAGAATCCGCCGAGGCTCTGTCGCGGGCGCTACGCGTTCTCCGGCACGCGCTCGCCGATCCCCTCTCGTCCGCTTCGCTCCAGCTCGAGGTCGCACGCCGGAAGGCCGGCTCCGAGGATCCCGCGGCCGTGGCCCGACGGCTGGAGTCGGTGCAGCGTGAGCTGAGTCGCGCGGCCGACCTCCTCGCGGCCATGTCCCGTCTGGCCGAGATCGTCACGGCCCCGAAGACGGCCCTGGAGTCGGAGCTGGCCTTCGGGCTGGGTGAGATCCGGCGCCTCGCCCGAGCCGCCTCGTCCGAGCCCGAGCCCGTCGACTGGACGGGCGATGGAACCCGTGGAACAGGCGAACGGCAGCTCCTGGCGAAGGTCGACCGGCGCCTGGCCCTCGACCGGGGTTTCGACCTCGTCTCGCGAGACCTCGCCCCGGAGGACGCGATCTCTCTCTACTCGGCCCGCGCCGCCGCCGAGCAGCTCGGGTTCGTCCTCGCCGTTCACGAGAACGACGGCTCGCTCAAGGCGTCTCTGACCCGCCGGGAGGAGCCCTCGTGAGGGTGCTCGTCGTCGAGGACGAGCCGGGCGCACGCGGCGCCCTGGCCGAGCTCCTGGTCGAGCTCGGACACGAAGCCCGCGTCGCGGCCACGGTCGCCGAGGCGCTCCCGCAGCTCGCCGACTGCGACGCCTGCCTCACCGATCTGCAGCTCCCCGACGGCGAGGGCCTCGACGTCGTTCGCGCGGCCCGCGAGCTGCCGTTGCCTCGCGACGTCGTGGTCCTGACCGGACACGGCTCGGTGCGCACGGCCGTGGACGCCATGAAGGCGGGTGCGTTCGACTTCCTCATGAAGCCCCTCCGGGCGGCGCAGCTCGCGACCGTGCTCGAGCTCCTCGCCTCGAGCAAGGACACCGAGGCGCACGCCTCGGCGCCGCTGGGAGCCGAGTCGCGCCTCGGGCTCCTCGTGGGCTCCTCGCCCTCGATGAAGGAGGTCTTCCGCATCGTCTCGCGCATTGCGCGGTCGGACGCGCCCGTGATGATCACGGGCGAGAGCGGCACCGGCAAAGAGGTCACGGCCTCCAGCGTCCACCTTCTCTCCCGGCGGAGGGAGCGGGCGTTCGTGGGCGTGAACTGCGGGGCGCTCTCGCCGAACCTCGTCGAGAGCGAGCTCTTCGGGCACGAGCGGGGCGCCTTCACGGGCGCGGACAAGCGCCGCGTGGGCTACTTCGAGCTCGCGCGGGGCGGGACGCTCTTCCTCGACGAGGTCACCGAGATGGCCCCGGAGCTCCAGGTGAAGCTCCTCCGCGTGCTCGAGTCGCGCACGTTCCGGCGGGTGGGCGGGAACGACGAGCTGGACGTGGACGTGCGCCTCGTGGCGAGCTCCAATCGCGATCTCCACGAGGCGGTCCGGAGCGGCGTGCTCAGGGAGGATCTCTACTACCGCCTCAACGTGCTGCCCATCGCGCTGCCGCCGCTCCGGGACCGCCGGGAAGACCTCGGCGAGCTGTGCCGTCACCTGCTCGGCCTGATCGACGAGCGGGAGGGCAGCGGCATGAAGGCCATCGAAACGGGCGCGATGGAGGAGCTGGCGCGGCACGACTGGCCCGGCAACGTGCGCGAGCTCCGGAACGTCCTTCACCGGGCCTACGTGCTCTCGGATCCGCCCCAGATCTCGTGTGAGGCCGTGAGGCTGACGCTCGCCGGCGCGAGGGCTCCCCAGAGAGGCGGGACGGTCGCGATCCCCCACAGCGAGCCCGTCGCGGGCGCGTCCTCGGTCCCGGGCTCGGGCGAAGACCGCGAGCTCGTCCCCGTGTACGTGGGCGACTCCCTCGAGGATGCCGAGAAGCGCCTCATCGCGGCCACGCTCCGCGCCACGAAGGGCAACAAGCGGCTCGCCTCGGAAACGCTGAAGGTCAGCCTCAAGACGGTCTACAACAAGATCAAGGACTACGGTCTCGAGGGGTAGGAGGCACCCGGCACCCCGCTTGCAAAATCGGAATCGTGGGGAAAGGAGCGCTTCTCCTCTTCGTGGCAGCGAGCGCCCTGTCGCTTTACGCGGAGGAGCCTCCGCGGACTCCGCCTCCGCCGCCTCCGCCGCCTCCTCCACCGCACTCGAGCCCGGCGACGGGACCCGCCCCGGTTCCCGAGACCCCCGCGGAAGAGGCCGTCGCGAAGGTCACGGACGTGCTCTCGACCGTCGTCTTTCGCCCCGCGGCCTGGTTCGACCGCCTCTTCGGTGACGAACGGTACGTGCCTCCAACCGCGAGCCGCGGCCTCGGGCTCGTGGCGCTCGGGGCCTCGTGGTCACGCGTGGACGGCTTCCGGGCGCCGGCCCGGCTCCGCGTGGACTATCCCTTCCCGATCCTCCGCGAGCGTTTCTCCGCCGTTCTCTCGGGCGGCGACGAGGACGAGGTCGACAGCGACCGGGACGGCTCGATCCGGCAGACGGCACGGGCCCGGCTGGGACTCCGCGACACCGCCTACCTCGCCGGCCTGGGCTACGTGCCGCTCGAAGGGAGAAAGAGCCGCCTCCAGCTTCGCGCGGGTGCGCGGCTCGGCTCGACCCCCGAGGGGCTCGTCCAGGCGCGCTACCGCTTCCAGACGGCGTTTGGGGACGGCTACGGCGTCCGCTTCGCCGAAACGGTCTTCTACCGCACGGCCCGGGGCCCCGGAGCCACCCCCGGTCACCCCA
>CAZXSG010000250.1:0-6273 GCA_964643185.1 uncultured Holophagales bacterium | reverse complement strand
ACTCGGCTGCCAACGAATCCGATACCTGGTTCGTGAAGGCAGGTATCAAGAAGGCCTGGCTGCCTGCGGGCGCCACGGTGATCTTCGGCGGGCTGCGGTTCGCCAAAGGCGGGCAGCTCCTCGAGGAGCGGCCCGCCCAGCGCATGAGCGAGGGCCCGCTCCCACGGCTCGACGGCTTCGACGCGACCCGCCTGAAGCTCGCTTGTGGCGAGGGGGCCAGCATCCGGGTCATCGAGGTCCTCGCGGGATCCCTCGCGACGGGAGCCTCGATCGAAAAAGCACTCGTCGTGGGCGGCGGCGCGGTGGCCGACCCCTCGCGGGACCTCGCGAAGCTCGCCGTGGTGGAGCGGCACCGTGGCACCGGCAACGTGGCCGTCTCGTTCGCGCGGGGGTTCGGGCTCGCGCGGGGCGCGATCGCTTCGTCCGTCGCGCACGACTCGCACAACATCATGGTGCTCGGAATGGACGACCCGTCGATGGAAGCGGCCGTGCGCCGGGTGGCCGCGATCGGCGGTGGGATCGTCATCGCGAACGGCGCGCAGATCCTGGCCGAGGTTCCGCTGCCCGTCGCCGGTCTGATGTCGAACGAGGAGATGTCCGTCGTCGATCGTCAGGAGCGGGCGGCCAACGAGGCCGCTCTCTCGCTCGGGGCCACGATGCCGCATCCCTTCATGACGCTGGCGTTCCTCGCGCTGCCGGTGATTCCGGAGCTGAAGCTCACCGACCGCGGCCTCGTCGACGTCGCCGCGTTCGACTTCGTGAATGCGGTGGTCTGAGATTCAGCGTTTCAGAGACGCTTCCCTCGCGAGCTCTTTCTCGCTGCACGGGAAGCCGAAGCCCGCGTCGAAGGCGCATCCCGGGACGCGGCTCGCGACCTCCGGAGCGCCCGACCTCTTCCCCAGTGCCGGCCACGCGAGCGCGAGGAAGTCGTCGCGGTAGCGATCGAAGTCCGCGGACCTCGAGTAGATCGGCGCGAGGTCGAGGAGCTTTTTCGAGAGCCCCACCGAAACCAGCTTCGAGAGGCGCTCGCGGAGCGCCGCCGCTTGCTCCTTGGCAAACGCGGAGAGCGGCACCGTCAGCCGTCCCCCCTTCCCCGTGAACACGAGGCACGCGTCGGTGCTCTCCAGGGCGGCGCACTCCGCGGGACGCGCGCCGCCCGGCAGCAAAAGCCGGCGCGAGAACGTTTCTCCCGTCGCGTGGTCCTTCACGAGCTCCAGGGAGTCGAGGCCCGTGGGGTCCTGTCGCGAGAGGAGCTCGAGCCGCGACGCTCCGGACGCGAGGAGCAGCCGGGTTTCGTCACCGTCCCCGTTGCGCACGAAGAGCACCGAGAGCTCGAAGGAAGGCTCGCCCTTGTCGTAGACGAAGTGCCAGCGCGCCCTTCGTTCCGCTTGAACCCCGGAAAGATCAAGCGCGCCGGAGGCGTTTCCGAGCCCGGAGGGCTGAAAAGGAAGCAGACAGAAGGCGAGGACACCCGCCAGGGCTCTACGCGGGGGAGACAGGGGCCCAGACCTTCTCGGAGATGAAGGTCGAAACGAGCCAGGGATCGAGCTTTCCCTGCCTGGCCTCGTCCTCGAGGATGCGGAGAGCGCCGTCCCGCGCGACGGCCTTCTTGTACGGCCGATCGGACGCCGTCAGCGCGTCGTAGATGTCGCACACGGTGAGCATCCGGGACCCGAGCGGAATGTCTCCACCCGGCAGCTTTCGCGGGTAGCCGGTGCCGTCGAGCTTCTCGTGGTGCGCGTAGGCGATGTCGGGGACCAGGGCCAGATCCGGTGTCCAGGGAATCGTCGCGAGGAACCGGTAGGTGTGCGTCACGTGGCTCTCGATCTGCACGCGCTCGTCGTTCGAGAGGCTCCCGCGCGGAATCGAAAGGAACCGGAACTCGTCCTCGGTGAGGAGCGGCGCGACCTGACCTCTCCGCGACCGCCAGGTGCGCCTCAGGAGCTCGGTGAGCGTCTGCCCCGACTCTTTCGGAAGAACGGTCGGCTCGTTCGCGCGCCGCACCTCGAAAAAGAAGCGCTCGAGCTCCTCGGAACGGTCCCTCTGGCCCTTCTCGAGCAGGTAGAGCTCCTCTTCGGTGGGCGGCATCCCGGCACGCATCGAGCGCCGCAGCAGATCGCGGAGCTCGCTGGCCTCCTGGGATTCGAGCGCGTAGTCGAAGCGCTCGCGAATGCGCTCGACGTCGACGTCCTCGAGCTTCTTGGACTTCACGAGGACCTTCTCGGGCACGGAGATCTTGCCGAAGTCGTGGAGCAGCGCGGCCGTCTCGATCTCCCGGAGCTGCTCGCGGTCGAACTTCACGTCGCCGTACGGGCCGTCGGACGCGCGGTCCACGATGCGGGCGAGGCCGCCCGTGAGATCCGCGACCCGGTTGCTGTGGCCGGCCGTCGTGGGATCGCGCTGCTCCACCGCCACGATGGCCGCGCGCGCGAAATCCTCGAACAGCTTCCGGATCGAGGCCGTCAGGAGGTTCGCCTTGAGGCTCACCGCGGCCTGCGTCGCGAGGGACAGCATGAGCGGCACGAGGTCGGGCGGGTAAGGCGCGAACTCTCCACCGGGAGAGAGGCGCCGGTTCATGAGCTGGAGAACGCCCATCAGCTCGCCGCGATGGTCTTTCATGGGCACGACGAGCACGGCCCGTGTACGCCAGCCCGTGGACCTGTCGAACGAATCGTTGTGCCGGTAGGGCACCCCGGCGGGGATGGCGTAGGCGTCCTCGAGCACGAGCGGCTCACCGTGCACGGCGACGTAGCCCGAGAGGCTCTCGTCGCTCACGTCCACCGTCCGCTCGCTGAAGGCGAACGTCACGGCATCGTTCTGCGCGAGCTTGAAACGTAGGAACCGGCCCTCCGGCCCTTTTTCGAGCAGGTAGAGGGAACCGGCCTCCGAGCCCGAGAACCGCCGGCTCTCGGTGAGAATTTTTTCGAGCAGCTTCCCGAGGTCACGCTCCGCCGAGAGCGCGATGCCGATGCGGTTCAGCGCCGCGATGCGCTCCTCGGCCTCGTGCACGCGAGCCTCGAGCGCTGCCGTCTTCGCCTGGAGCTCCGCGAGCCCGGCGGGGGCGGCGTTGCCGTCTGCCATGAGACCCATTCTCTCCCCCGCCGTTCCGGAAAGGGAAGCGCGTCCGCCGGGATCGACCTCGAAAGTGACGGGCGTCTCAGCCTCCCGACCTTCAACCCCTGCTCAAGGGCAGGAGCGGCCGGGCCCCCGAGGCGGACTTCCGGAGTTTCACGAGGCGGGCCTCGGGAAGCGCCACGCGAAAGACCGCTCCGGTGCCCCGTCCCTCACTCGAGACCGCGATGACCCCCTCGTGCGCCCGCACGATCGCCTGCGCGATCGAGAGCCCCACGCCGAGGCCTCCGAACCGCCGGCTGGCCGCCGTCTCCTCCTGGCGGAACCGCTCGAAAACGAGGGGCAGGAACTGGGGGTCGATGCCCCAGCCCTGGTCGGTCACGACGATCTCGAGGCCGCTTTGGCCGCCCGCCGTTCGCCTCACCACGATCTGGACGGTGTCGCCGCTCTTGGAGAACTTGATCCCGTTGGACAGGAGGTTCCAGAGCACCTGCTTGAGGCGTCCGGCGTCGGCCTCGAGGCGCGGCAGCTCGCCCTCGGTCTCGACGAGAAGGAGGACGCCCTTCTTCGTGGCCGACGGACGTACCGACTCCACCGCCTCGTGTACGAGCTCGACGGGCGAGAACTGCGAGACCCGCAGCTCCAGCCCGGCGTTGTCGATGCGCGAGAGATCGATGAGGTCGGTGAGCATCCGTGAGAGCGCCTCGGCCTGAGCGACGATCGCCGTCACAGCCCGCCTCGACGAGGGCGGGGTCTCCTGGCCGTCGGAGTCGAGGAGCACCTCGGCCCAGCCCACGATCGAGGTGAGCGGCGTGCGCACCTCGTGCGAGAGGTTCGCGAGGAAGTCGTCCTTGAGCCGGTTGAGCCTCGACAGGTCCTCGATGAGCCGGGCGTTGCGAAGCGCGATCGCCGCCTGCTCGGCGAGGAGCGCGAGGGTCTCGGCATCCCGCACCGAGAAGACTCCAGCCCGCGTCGCGAGCACCTCGATCACCCCGAGCTTGCGATCACCCACGCGCACGGGGGCCGCCATGAGCTGCCGGATCTCCCCCTCGCCCAGGGCCGCGCGCACCTTCGCCCGGGTCTCCAGCGAGTCGGTCTGCATCAGCTCCTCGAGACCCGAGACGTCGAGCACCATCGTGGTGTTCTCCTCGAACGCCCGGCCCGCGCACTGGAGGTTCTCGATCGGGATCGGCTTCCCGCCATGCGAGTCCTTGGTGGCGAGCCCGGCGCCGAACGCGGCCGCGACGAGCAGGCTGTCGAGGCCCTCGACGGCGGTGTAGGCCACGGCCCCCTCCGCCTCGGGAAACGCGCGGCAGGTCTCTTCCACCACCGATTGCAGCACGTCGGGCGCGTTGAGCCGGAAGTTCAGGAGCTTCGTGGCCCGCGCGATCGATTCGAGGATTCGCGTCCTCCGCGCCAGCTCCTCGGTCGCGCGGCGCTGCTCGAGAGAGACGGCGACGAAGCCGGCCAGCGACTGGAGCGTCGAGACGTCCTCGGGCTCGAGCTCCCGGCCCGGCCCCGTGCACGCGACGACGAGGAGCCCGAGCGGCTTGACCATGCCGACGAGAGGAAAGAGCCCGGCCTGCGTCGCGCCCATCGACGTCATGAGGTCCCGGGCAAACCCCGGCGGGAGCTTCGAGGTGTCGTCGACGATCACGGGAATGCCTGTCGTGAACGCGCGCGCCGTGAGGGGTGAGAGGTCCTCCCTCAGGGAAACCGTCGGGGCAGGAAGGCGGGTCCCGAGCTGGCGTGCGGGGACGAGCGAACCGCCGTCCTCGCCGTCGAGGGCCACGCCGCAGACGGGAAACCGCAACGTCTCGGCGAGCCCCCGCATCGCCGCGTCGAGCACCTCGGCGACGCTCCGGCTCGCGTTCACGGCCGAAGCGAGGTCGAAGAGAGCTCTCAGGCGGTCCTTCTCGCGGCCGAGCTGGCCGAGGAGCTCGCCCTGCTTGAGCGCGGCCGCGAGGTGCCGCATCGCCGAATGCAGGAAGCTCTGATCGTCGGCCGTGAAGTCCCGGGGCTCTTTCAACGTCGCCGCCCCCGCGACGCCGCGGAGCCGGCCCCCCAGCGACACCGGCACGAGGAGCGCGGATTTCGTCCCCCAGCTCTCGAGGAGGCCGCGGCCCGCGGAGAGGCGTGGATCCGTGGCGGCGTCCCGGGACGCCATCGTCTCGTGCCGGCGGATCTCCGCGGGCAGCGAGTCGACGCGCACCGCGTCGCCGGGATGCTGCGGCGTGCCTTCGCGGGCCCAGCAGGCGGCGATCTCGAGGACGTCGGGCTCGGCCGGGCCCCTGAAGAGGTAAAGTGACACCCGGTCGACGGCGAGGAGCCGGCCGGCCTCCGCGGCGGACCACGACAGGATCCGCGTCAGGTCGACCCCCTCGGCCAGGGCCTTCGCGAACTCGGAGAGAAATTGCTCCCGTTCGGCGCGGAGACTCGAATCCGCGGGCGTTGCACCGCTCGTCAGCATCAGTCTCTCGTCATCTCATCCCGATTATCGTCTTCGAACGAAAGCGACCCGCATGACACCGGACTTCCCCGAAAACCAGGACGCCCTCGGCACCACGTTCGCCAGGCTCCACGACCCGCTGCACCTCGCGGCCCTGGATCGCGCGTTCCGCGCCGAGCTGGCCGCGGCTCAGCCCGAGCTGTCCGAGCGCTTCGAGCGGTACCGCAAGGGCGAGCCTCTCGCTCCCCCGGCCCTCTCCTCTCTCCTCGTCGACGCGGGCCGCGCTCTCTCGCCGTTCGTCGCGTCGATCTTCGGCGTGGCCGAAGCCCGCGAGCGCCTCCTCGCACGGAGCGAGCGCGACCAGGTGCTCTTCAAGTTCCGCTGGACGATCTTCCAGAAGCGCATCTTCCGGAAGTACCCCGACGCGGCCTCGCTCGCGGCCCTGCCGGCCGGTACCGATGAAGCCGGCGCGTCCATCGTGCGGCTCGTCGCAGGTGCAACCCTCTTCGTCACCGATCCCGAGCTCGCCGTCGCGACCGCGTCGTGGGCGCTCCACGAGATCGCGGGCGCGTTCGCGACGCCCCGCGCCAAGGACACGACCTTGTCGCTCGAGGACGCTACCGCGCGCGTCGCGGAGCTCCGTACCGCGGGCGGCACGGCGCCCCAGACCCCGGACGGCGATGCTGAGCTCGTCGCCCGGCTGGCCGGCCCCCTCGACCCCTACGTCCCCCGCCTCCAGCACGCCCCCCGCG
>CAZXSG010000249.1:0-6274 GCA_964643185.1 uncultured Holophagales bacterium | reverse complement strand
TTGGCGATTCGAAGTTGAAGGAGTCGGTCTCGACCGCGGGGCCGTCGGCCACCGAGTAGCCGAGCGCGCGGAACGCGGCCTCGATGCGGCGGCGCACCACGGTGAGCGGGTGAAGACGTCCGATGGCGGGAATTCGCGGGGGCAGCGTCACGTCGACGGCCTGGGCCGCCTCACGAGCGCGCGCGGCGTTGCCCTGCGCGGTCTCGTCGAGCCGGGCGAGCGTCGCCTCGACCTCCTGCTTGAAAGCGTTGACGCCGACGCCGAACGCCGCCTTCTCTTCCTTGGGAACCTCGCGGAGACGCGCGAGGAGATCGGTGAGGACCCCCTGCTTCTTTCCCAGCCACGCGACGTGCAGCGCGGCCACGTCGGCCGGCGCGAGCCCCCCGCGGGAAGACGCCGCCCGCTCCGCTTCGGAGATCTCCTCCGAGAAGCGGCGGCGGGCGTCGTCGATGGAAAGAGAGGTCGGTTGGCCGCTCAAGCCGCGATCAGGCCGACGCCGTGGCGAGGGCCGACTTGGCGGAGGTGACGATCGACGCGAAACCCTTCGGATCGAGCGCCGCGATCTCGGCGAGGACCTTGCGGTTCATGTCCGAGCCGGCCTTCTTGAGGCCCGCAATGAGCTGCGAGTAGCTGATGTCGTGCTGGCGGGCCGCCGCGTTGATGCGAATGATCCAGAGACCGCGGAAGTCGCGCTTCCGGGCTTTGCGGTCGCGCGTCGCATAGGCGAGCGAACGCTCGACCTGCAGCTCGGCGATGCGGAAACAGTTGTGCTTGGTGCCGTAGTAGCCCTTGGCGAATTCGAGAATCCGCTCGCGGCGATTTTTCCGTTTGGGTCCACGCTTGACGCGAGGCATCGTTGACTCCTTAGTGCTTGGTTAGAGAGGGAACGGGGGCCGTCCTCGGGGGGCCTGGGGGATCGGGTAACCCAGGTCTAGAGATAGGGAAGCATCACGCGGAGAACGCGTTCGTCAGCCTTCGAGACGACGATCTCCTGGTCGAGCTTCCTGAGGCGGCTCGCGCACTTCTTGGTGAGGTTGTGGCGCTTCATCGCCTGGCCCCGTTTGAACTTGCCCGAAGCCGTGATGCGAAACCGCTTGGCCGCGCCACGGTGGGTCTTGCGTTTGTTGGTCGCCATGGACGTCTCCTTAGCCGGGGATGGGTTATTGCCCGGGCTTTTTCAGCGGGCTGAAGATCTGGTGCAGGCGGTTGCCCATGAGCTCGGGGGAGGTCTCGGGGTGCGCCTTGCCCTCCAGCTCGCGGATCAGCCTGTCCAGGACCTTCCGTCCGTTGTCGATACGGGACATTTCGCGGCCGCGGAACTGGACGGTGGCCTTCACCTTGTCGCCCTCTTCCAGGAACCGGATGATGTTCTTGATCTTGAAGTCGTAGTCGTGCTCGTCGATGTTGGGCCGGAACTTGATCTCCTTGACCTGGGTAACCTTCTGCTTCTTCTTGGACTCGTGCTCTTTCTTCTTCTTCTCGAAGGTGAACTTGCCGTAGTCCATGATTTTCACGACGGGCGGGGTCGCCTGCTCGGCGATGACCACGACGTCGAGGGTCGCGTCGCGACCGGCTTGAAGGGCCGCCTGGGGCTCCACGACTCCACCCTGGGAGCCGTCGGCCAGAATCAGGCGCACCTGCGGGAAACGCAGGATGTACTCGTTGATCGGGGAGATCTTCGTGGGGGGGACGCGCGGTCCGCCGCGAAAGTAAGCGATGGTGAGACCTCCTTCAGCAAGAAGCCCGGGCGTTGACGCCCGGGCCTCGGTCCGGTTGATTCAAATCCACTTCAAAGTACGAGTCGACACGACGGTTTTCAGCTCGGCGATGAGGGCGGTGAGCTCCCTCGAGCCGGAATCTCCGATTCCGCGGCGGCGCAGCGAGGCCGCGCCGGCAGCGGCTTCCTTCTCACCCACGACGAAGAGCGCGGGGACCTTCGCGAGCTCGCCCGCGCGAATCTTCGCGCCGAGCTTTTCGTTGCGGAGGTCGGCCGTGGCCCGGAAGCCCTCGGCGAGGAGCCGGTCGCGAACCTGCGCGGCATACTCGGTGACCCTCTCCGAAACGGGCACCACACGCACCTGTTCGGGGGCGATCCACATGGGGAAGTCGCCTCCCGTGTGCTCGATGAGGATGCCGAGGAAGCGCTCGAGCGAGCCCAGGATCGCGCGATGCAGGATCACGGGGCGGTGCTTGTGGCCATCTTCGGCCGTGTAGTCGAGAGCGAAGTTTTCCGGATTCGCGAAGTCTACCTGGAGAGTGCCGAGCTGCCATAGGCGGCCGATCGCGTCGGTCACCTGGAAGTCCAGCTTGGGACCGTAGAACGCGCCGTCCTTCTCCTTGACGAAGTACTCGCGGCCGCGGCGCTGGAACGCCTCGGCAAGGGCCTTCTCGGCCTTGTCCCAGTTCTCCACGGCGCCCATGAACTGGTCGGGACGCGTCGCGAGGCCGACCTTCACGTCGGTGAAGCCGAACGTTCCGTAGACCTCGTCGACGAGGTCGATGAAGCGGTCCATCTCGGCCGGCATCTGGTCGATCGCGCAGAAGATGTGGCTGTCGTCCTGGCTGAAGCTGCGGACGCGCGTGAGACCGGCCGTGACGCCCGAGCGTTCGTACCGGTGGAGGCGCCCGAAGTCGGCATAGCGCACCGGGAGGTCGCGGTACGAGAACGCCTGGGCCTGGAACATGAGGAAGTGACCGGGGCAGTTCATGGGCTTGACGCCGAACTCCCGCTCGTCGACCTCCGTGAAGAACATGTTGTCGTGGTAGTTCTGGTAGTGACCCGACGTCTTGAAGAGGTCCGTGTCGAAGACCTGGGGCGTGACGACTTCCTGGTAGCCGTACTTCGTGTACAGCTCGCGCATATAGCCGACGAGGAGGTTGTAGATCGTCGCGCCCTTGGGCAGGAAGAACGGCGAGGCCGGCGCCCAGTGATGGAACTGGAAGAGCCCCAGCTCCTTGCCCAGCTTGCGGTGATCGCGCGCGCGGGCCGCCTCGAGCCGCGCGAGGTGCTCGTCGAGCTCTTTCTGCGAAAGGAAGACCGCCCCGTAGATGCGCTGGAGCATCGGCTTGGTCTCGTCGCCCTTCCAGTACGCGCCCGCCGAGTGCGTGAGCTTGAAGACCCCGAGCTTCCCCGTCGACGGCACGTGAGGCCCGCGGCAAAGATCGGTGAAGTCTTTCTGCGTGTAGACCGAGAGCGCCGCCCCTTCGGGAATGCCGTCCACGATCTCGACCTTCAGGTGGTCGCCCTGCGCGGCGAAGAGGGCCACGGCGTCGGCCTTGGACATCTCCTGGCGGACCACGATGTTGTCCTCGGCGACGATCTTGCGCATCTCGGCCTCGATCTTCTCGAGGTCTTCAGGTGTGAAGGGCCGGCCGGGATCGAAGTCGTAGTAGAAGCCGTGCTCGATGGCGGGTCCGATGCCGATCTTCACGCCCGGAAACAGGCGCGTGACGGCGTTGGCGCAAAGGTGCGCCGTGGAGTGCCGGTAGAGCTCGAGCGCGTCGGCATGCTTGACCGTGACGACCTCGAACGAGCCCGAAGCGAGGATGGGCCGAACGAGGTCGACGACCTGGCCGTCGACCTTGACGGCCAGGGCCGCCTGCGCGAGGCGGGCGCCGATGGAGGCCGCCACGTCGCGACCGGTGGTTCCCTGGGGAACCTCCTTGACCGCTCCGTCGGGCAGCGTGAGCCGGATCGTGTTCATTTCGACCGCGGGCTCTGCAATTTCCGAAGACATGGCTTCCTCCTTCCCTCCAGGCGATCTTCTCGACGCCTGGAAAACGCTCTACCAAAACGGGAGGTCGGGGGAGGAGGAAGGAATGGTAGGCGCTAGCGGACTCGAACCGCTGACCCCATCCGTGTGAAGGATGTGCTCTACCGACTGAGCTAAGCGCCTGAGAACGTACGCCTGGGAACTCCCGCATGCTGAGATGCGGTATGAAGTCCAGCTTACGACTCGTGAACGAACGGGCACATGGTAGGCGCACGCGGGATCGAACCGCGGACCCCTACCGTGTCAAGGTAGTGCTCTACCACTGAGCTATGCGCCTATGAGAAATACGTCGTCGTCACGAGGGGCTACCGGCAGGAGCTTCGGACGAGCGCGAATCGCGCTCCCAAAGGCTTTTCCCCACCCTCGACCCTGATCCGTCTTTGCAAAAGAACCGTCCGGTCGGAACCGGAGCCGGGGAGGCTAGCCGGTCCGGCCCGGTCCGTCAAGACGGTCGAGCGACCCTTGGTCTCTCTTCCACTCCATGGCCGAGAAATAGAGAAGGCCGTCCACCCGCGCCCGGACCGCGAGCCGGCGCGGCACGAAGCGCACCGGTTTGGCCGTGTAGAGCGGCACCTCGGGCAGGTCGCGGCCCAGGATTCTGCTCGCTTCGTGGAGCGCGTCGAGCCTCGCCTCGGCGGTCTGTCTTCCGAGCGCGCGATCCAGCACGGCGTCCAGCTCCTTCGACGAGTACCTCACGCGATTCCGCGTCCCGGTGCCGTTCCCCTCGTCGCGGGTCATGAAGAAGTCCTTCAGGGGCTCGGTGGCGTCCACACCGACGACCCAGGAGTACACATAGATCCGGCTCGAGCCCTCGGAAATGCTCTTCACGAAATCGTTCGAGGGCAGTGAACGCACCTTCGCCCGGATCCCGGCCTCGCCGAGATCCCGTGCCACCACCTGAGCCATGTCGCGGGTGGACTCGGTGACGTCCAGCTCGACCTCGAAGCCGTTGGGGTAGCCCGCATCCGAGAGGAGCGCGCGGGCCCCTGCGAGGTCCCGCCCCACGGGCATCCGCGCGGCGTCGTGGCCGAAGGTGCCCGAAGGAACGATCTGCCCTTCGGGAATGCCTCCGCCCGGAACGTCCTTCACGAGGCGTTCGACATCCACGGCCATCTGCGCGGCGCGCCGCACGCGAACGTCGAGAAAAGGACTCCCCTCGGCCCCCTTGCCCGCGAGCTGGAACGCGAGATACGCGAGGATCCCTTGCGGCTCGGCAACGACGTTCGCATCCGGGAACGAGGCGGCCCTCTCGATGAGGGACTGCGGCGGGTTGAGCACGATGGTCGACCCGCCGCCTCCGAGCCGCGAGCTGGCGTCTTCGGTTCCGCGGTAGCGCTTCACGAGCACTTCGGGGATCGCGACGGATCCGCCCCACCAGCCCGCGAACCGCTCGAGCCTCACTTCGTCGCCCGGCACGACGGAAGCGACGCGATACGGTCCGGTCCCCACGAGCTCGGCAGGAGGTCCCGGCTTCACCCGGAAGACGAGCACCCGGCCGATCGCTCCGAGAGGACCACGCGGGCCGCGAACGCCCTTCTTCGTCGTGATGCGGACGTGGACCTCGTCGGCGGCCGCAACGGAAACGATGCCCGCGAGACTTCCGGCAACGCTCGAGGACGTCTGGCCCGCCGCGCGGAAGCTCGCGACGACGTCCCGGGCCGTGAGCTTCTCGCCGTCGTGAAACACCGCGTTCGGCCGCAGCTTGAAGAGCCACGTATCCGGGGCCGGGTTCGACCACGATTCCGCAAGGACGGGCGTCGGAACCTGGCCCCCGTCTTCCCTCACCAGCGGCTCGAAGACGTTCACGGCCACGAGGCGCGACGTGAGCCGCATGTCGTGAAGGGGCTCGACCGTCTCGGGGACGACGGGCGAAAGCACCGCGAGAGCCGTCGACGCCGGTTGGGAGCGGGCCGGTGCGGAGCTCTCACGGCTGCCGCACGCAGCGGTCGCGAGCAGGGCACCGAGCAGCCCCCCGATGACGAGCGGTGACGGAGCGGAGTTGATGTGCACGTCCGGGACGATTCTATGCAAATCGCCCTGGGCCGCTCACTCAGGGCGTGAGCGAGTCCCAGAAATCGCAGGACGCCGCGCGAACGGGGCCTCCCGCCTGGATCGGGTCGTCGAGGAGCAATACGGCGTCGCGTGCCGCGTCGTACCGGGGCCAGACCGGATCCTCTGCACCGTTCGGATCGCCCGAGGTGGCGAATCGCTTCCAGTAGCGGCCCATCGCGTCCGCGAGGCGGAGCTCCGCCGCGGACGGTCGATAGCCGGGAATGTCCGTCAGGGTCCGGAACACGAACGGAATCTCGAGACCGTGGTAAGCGCCGAAGGCCGAAGCCGGTGACGAGTCCACGGCATGCGTGAAGAGGTACCGGAATACGGGCTGCGTCTGACTCGACCTCGCGGCCCGCGCGATGCGCCGGGCAGGACACCCGAACCGCGCGGCGGTCGTGACGGCCACGAACGCCGCCGGCGGCGTGGGACAAGCCGTCGCCGGGTAC
>CAZXSG010000248.1:0-6276 GCA_964643185.1 uncultured Holophagales bacterium | reverse complement strand
GGGCTGGACGGGCGGGGCCAGGACCGGCGAGGGCACCGGCCAGGCCTCACCAGCGTCCGTGGACTTGAAGATCCCGATCCCCGGTATGAAGTCGGCCGCGTAGCCACCCTCTCCCGTTCCGAAGTAGACGATGTTCGCGTCCGAGGGCGCGAGCGCCACGGCACCGACAGAGAGATTTCCGAGCCCTTCCGTGAGGGGCCGCCAGCTCGCGCCCTGATCGTTGCTCTTCCAGACGCCGCCTCCGGCACCGCCCGCGTAGACGATCTGCGGGTCCGTGGGATGGGGCTCGACCACAGTCATCCGGCCCGCCCCATTCGTGGGTCCCAGGAAGCGGAACGTGCCCGGCTGGACGGGACCGTCGGGTGCGACCTGGATGATCCGGCCGGCCTTCAGGTCCTTCTTGTAGTCCTCGTAGTACGAGCGAACCCGGGTGAGCTGCTGTTCCGGATCGAACTTCCCGCCCTCGCCCCAGGTTTCCACCATCCACTCGTAGCGTGCCTTGAAGTAGGCCGGGGTCTCGCCCTCGCGGCCTTCCGATTCCGCTTCCTCTCCCTTTTCCTGCCGCTCGGGCGGTTTGGCCTCCACCGTGAAAGACAGCCCGAGCGCGAGAAGAACGGCGAACGCGGAAGACCTTCGGATCACTTCGACCTCTCCTGTGCGTCCACGACGCCATATGCGGCCATGTTGACGATGTCCGTGACCTCCACGCCCCTCTGCAGCACGTGGACGGGCTTGGCGAGCCCCATGAGGATGGGCCCGATGGCTTCGGCCTTGGCGAGACGCCACACGAGCTTGTAGGCCGCGTTGGCGCTCTGGAGCTCGGGGAAGACGAGCACGTTCGCGGGGCCCGAGAGCCCGGCCCAGGGATAGTTCTCCTCGAGATAGCCCGGCATCACGGCCGCGTCGGCCTGCATCTCGCCGTCGCATTCGAGGTCGGGACGCCGCTGTTTCACGAGCCGCACGGCCTCGCGGACCTTGTCGGTCACGGGGTGCCGCACGCTGCCGAAGTTCGAGAACGACACCATCGCGATGCGGGGCGTGATGTTGAAGTGGCGCGCGGCGTCGGCCGAGAGCACCGCGATCTCGGCGAGATCCTCGGCCGTGGGGTCGATGTTCACCGTGGTATCGGCGAAGAAGAACGCCCGGTCCTGCAGGATGAGGACGTAGAGGCCCGAGACCTTCTTCACGCCCGGCGCGACGCCGATGGTCTGGAGAGCGGGCCGGATCGTCTCCGGGTAGTACGTGGTGAGCCCCGAGAGAGAGACGTCGGCGTCCCCCTGGTCCACCATCATCGCGGCGAAGTAGTTGCGGATTCGCATGTAGGTGACGGCGTCCTCGCGCGTCACGCCGAGGCGTTTCCGTTTCTCGTGGAACGCGTCGGCGAACTCGTGGAAGCGCGGATGCGCCTCGGGATCGAGGACCGTGATGGGCACCTTGAGGTCCAGCGCATCCAGGCCCTCGATGGCCTTGCCACCCCGCGAGAGGAGGATCGGCGTCGCGATTCCTTCCTCCGCGAGGATCTTGGCGGCCCGCTGGATCTTGGGGTGATCGCCCTCGGCGAACACCACGCGGAGCGGGTTGCGGCGCGCCTTGGCGTGAATGACGTGCATGAACGAGCGCGAGCGGGAGAGCATCCCCTCGAGCTTCTGGCTGTAGGCCTCCATGTCCTGGATCGGCTTCCGCGCGACGCCCGTGGCGGCGGCCGCCGCGGCGACGGCGGGCGGAATGCGCAGGAGCACGCGCCAGTCGAACGGCTTCGGGATGAGGTACTCGCGCCCGAACGTGAAGTTCTCCACGCCGTACGCCCGGGCGACGCTGTCGGGCACGTCTTCCTTGGCGAGATCGGCGAGCGCCTTCGAGGCCGCGAGCTTCATGGTCTCGTTGATCTGCGTGGCGCCGCAGTCCAGCGCGCCGCGGAAGATGAACGGGAAGCCGAGTACGTTGTTGACCTGGTTGGGGTAGTCCGAGCGGCCCGTCGCCATGAGGACGTCGGGGCGGGCGGCCTTGGCAACCTCGGGCAGGATCTCGGGCACGGGGTTCGCCATCGCGAAGACGATGGGGTCGCGCGCCATGCGTTTGATCATGTCGCCCGTCACGAGCCCGGCCGTGGAGACGCCGATGAACGCGTCGGCGCCTTCGAGCGCCTGCTCGATGGTGCGGAGGTCCGTGTCCCGCGCGAAGCGCTGCTTGTACGGGTTCATGTTGTCGGTGCGGCCGTTCCAGATGACGCCCTTGCGGTCGACCATGAGGATGTTCTCGAGGCGCACGCCGTACGTGAGGTAGAGGTTCGCGCAGGCGATCGCCGCGGCGCCGGCGCCCGCGAACACGACCTTCACCTCGTCGATCTTCTTGTTCACGACCTCGAGCGCGTTCAGGAACGCGGCCGCCGAGATGATCGCCGTGCCGTGCTGGTCGTCGTGGAAGACCGGGATGCCCATGCGCTTCTTGAGGGCCTCCTCGATCGCGAAGCACTCGGGGGCCTTGATGTCCTCGAGGTTGATGCCCCCGAACGTGGGCTCGAGCCGCGCGACCGTCTCCACGAACTTGTCGACGTCTTTCTCGTCGACCTCGATGTCGAAAACGTCGATGTCGGCGAACCTCTTGAAGAGGACGCCCTTTCCTTCCATGACCGGCTTGCCGGCCAGGGGGCCGATGTCGCCCAGGCCCAGTACGGCCGTCCCGTTCGAGATGACGCCCACGAGGTTGCCCTTGGCGGTGTATTCGTAGACGAGCGCCGGGTCCCGCGCGATCTCCAGGCACGGCTCGGCGACGCCGGGCGAGTACGCCAGAGAGAGGTCCCGCGCGGTGGCGCAGGGTTTGGAGGGGATGACCTCGATCTTCCCCTTGCGTCCCTGGGAGTGAAAGTCGAGTGCGTCCTGTTTGGTGTAGCTCACGTGTGGAGACTATTCCGTTCGGATATCTCTGGGAAGCGCCGCGGGCGGTCATGAGCGCGGCGTCCCTCGGCGCCGCGGGGGGCCTTCGGGGATGGGCGGAGCCTGCCCTTATAGTTCGGCCGTGCGCCGTCCCACGTTCCCCGCCCCGCAGGGCGCGGCAGCCCTTTTGCTGCTCTCGGCGCTCCTCGGAACGCCGCTTCTCGCCCTGGACCCCTCGCGCCCGGTGGCCAGCTTCGGGCAGGACACCTGGCAGGCCGAGGACGGCCTGCCCCAGAACTCCGTCCTGGCGGTCGCGCAGACGCCCGACGGGTACCTCTGGCTCGGCACCAAGGCGGGCCTCGTGCGCTTCGACGGCGTGAGGTTCAAGCTCTTCACGAGCCGGGACACCCCGGGACTTCCGTACGATTTCGTGTCGTCGCTCTTCGTCGCCCGGGACGGCACCCTCTGGGTCGGTCTGAACGGCGGGGGCGTCGCGAGCCTGTCGAAAGGGCGGTTCACCGGCCTCACGGTCCACGATGGGCTCCCGAGCAACAACGTCACGGCGCTCGCCGAGGACCTCGACGGATCTCTCTGGATCGCAACCGAGGGAGCCGGCCTCGTGAGACTTCTGGGCGACCAGAAGCGCGTCTACGGGATCGCCGACGGCCTTCCGAGCGACCGGGTCCTCTCCCTGCTCACGACGGACCACGCCGTGTACGCCGGCACGACGGCCGGACTCGCGGTGCTCGAGAACGGTCACTTCCGGGTCCTCGGGCCCGCGGACGGCCTCGGAAGCGCCACGGTCATCGCGCTCGCCCGGGGGCCCTCGCGCAGCGTCTACGTGGGCACGCGCGACGGAGGCCTCTGCCTGCTCGACGGATCCCGCTGTACGCCCGTGCCCGGGCTGCCGCCCAAGCTCAGTCCCCAGACGCTCCTCGTGGACCGCGGGGGGACCCTGTGGGCCGGAAGCTGGGGGGACGGTCTCCACCGCATTCACGGCAGCGAGGCGTCCCGCTTCGACCACGGGGCCGGACTCACCGACGACATCGTCACCGCGCTGTTCGAGGACCGCGAAGGCTCCTTGTGGATCGGCACCGACAACGGAGGTCTCAACCGGCTTCGGGAATCACGCTTCTCCAGCCTCTCGCGAAGGCTCGGCCTCCCCGTCGACGTCGTGAAGACCGTATACGCGCGCTCGCGCAGGGACGCCTTCATCGGGACGTTCGGGGGCGGTCTCTTCCACTGGAACGGACGCACCCTCACGAAGGAGACCGGGCTCTCGAGCGACTTCATCCGCGCCCTGCACGAGGACGCCGCGGGACGGCTCTGGGTCGGCACGGGAGGCGGGGGCGGCCTCAACGTGCGCGATGGAAACGGACCCTTCCGGACGATTCCGGGTCTCTCCGACGAGATCGTCAACACGCTCGCGAGCACCCCCGACGGAACGCTCTGGGTGGGTACCGTCGGCGGCGGCCTCAACGCCGTGCGGGGCGGCCGGGTCATGTCGATCCTGCGGCAGAAGGACGGCTTGCCGAACGACCGCATCGGTCCCCTCGTGCCCGACGGCACCGGGGGACTGTGGGTCGGGACGCTCGGGGGCGGGTTGGCGCGGCTGTCGGCAGACGGCAGCGTGCGCGGCGTTCCGGTGCCCGGGCTCGAATCGGCGACGATCCTCGCCATCCACCGGGACGGCGCCGGAGCACTGTGGATCGGCCTCGGCACCGGAGGCCTCGCCCGGCTCTCGGAAGGGCATCTCACGTCGTTCGCCGCGCTGCCGGGCCTCCCCACTGTGGTCTGTCAGATCCTCGAGGACGACGCCGGCGCACTGTGGCTCTCGGCGAACCAGGGCGTCACGAGGGTCTTCCGGAGCGATCTCGTGGCGTTTGCCGAAGGGCGCTCCCAGATCGTGCGGGTTTCCACGTACGACACCGCCGACGGCCTCCCCAGCCGGCAGTGCTCCTGCGGCTCGCAGCCGGTCGCGTACCGGGCGCCCGACGACTCCCTGTGGTTCGCGACGGCCAAGGGCGCCGCCTCGTACGACCCTTCGCGCAGCCTCTCCGCACTGCCTCCGCCCCCCGTCGCCCTCGAGGACGTCCTCGTGGACGGGGTTCCCTTCGCGCCGGTTTCCGGACCGGGCGGGCCGCGGATCGTCGTTCCGGAGGGCAGTCGGCGCTCCCTCGAGGTACGGTACACGGCGCTCAGCTTCATTTCGTCCCGGCACATCCGCTTTCGCTACCGGCTCGAGGGATTCGATCCCGAGTGGATCGACGCGGGGTCCCGACGGGCCGCCTTCTACACGAACCTGCCTCCGCGCAGCTACGTCTTCTGCGTCGCGGCGGCCGACGGCGAAGGCGAGTTCTCGGCGACGGGGCCGGCCCTCTCCGTGGAGGTCCCAGCGCGCTTCCACGAGACGCCGTGGGGCTGGCTCGTGGGCATCTCGCTGGCGGTCGCGCTCGCGGCCTCGGCCTCGAGACTCAGGACCCGCGGGCTCGCGAAGAGGCAGGACGAGCTGGAGGTCGAGGTGGCGTCCCGTACCCGCGAGCTCCGCGAGGCCTACGAAACCGTCCGCCGCTCCGAGGAGGAGCTGCGCACGGCGCAGGATCAGATCTCCCGCCTCACCGAGAGCGCGGGGGACCTCCTCGAGCGGCCCGAGGCCTGGGCGGCCCGGATGTCCCGCGAGATCGCGGCCGCGCTCGGGCTCTCGCGGGTCGGAGTCTTCCGCGTGGAGGGGACGGTCCTCGTGCCTCTCGCGGCCGAGGGGATGAACGCCCCGTCCATCGACGCGGTGCGGGGCCACGCCGGCCTGACGGAGAGCGGCGGACGTGCGGTGCTCCCCGTCTTCGGCCTCACGGGCGAAGCGCGGGGCGCGCTCGTCGTGGAGATGCCCGGCATCTCGCTCGGCGAGCACGAGAAGCAGGTTCTCTCGGGTTTCGCGCGGCATCTCGGCACGGCGCTCGACCTTCGCGAGCTGAAGCGTCAGCTCATGGTCGCGGAGACACGGCGCGGCCTCTCGCGCCAGGAGCTGCACGACCGCGGGATCGACACCATCGGCATCTGTCCCCGCTGCAGCGCCTGCTGGCCCTCGGCCGTGACCGTCTGCCCCGACGACGGCGGCCTGCCCGACGGCACGCGCGTCCTGCCGCACCTCGTCGCGGGCCGCTTCCGCCTGAAGCGGCTCCTCGGAGAGGGCGGCATGGGCTCAGTGCTCCGTGCGAACGACGAGAAGCTCGGCCGCGAGGTCGCCATCAAGATCGTGCGCCCCGACGCGATGCGCAGCCCCGGCATGCGCGCGCGCTTCGAGCGGGAGGCGCAGATCGTGGCGCGCATGCGGCATTCCAACGTCGTCGAGCTCATCGACACGGGCGAGCTCGAGGACGGCGCGGCCTTAATCGTCATGGAGCTC
>CAZXSG010000247.1:0-6280 GCA_964643185.1 uncultured Holophagales bacterium | reverse complement strand
ATCGAGAGGAAGCCCACTGAGACGAACAGAATTCCCGCCGCGAGCAGCACCGACTGGGTGATGTTGCGGGCGATGGGCAGCTTCTCGATGGTGTCCTGCGAGTACGTCACGGCTCCCTGCTGGGACGTCGAGATCTGCTCCCGGCTCGCGACGACGAGCGTCTCGGCCTCGACCTTCGTCGACAGCGACAGCGAAACGTCGAGGCGGCTCTTCTGGGCCGCGGACAGGCGGATCTCCCTCTTCTCGGTCGTGAACGACGCCATCTCGAAAGACACCGTGTAGTCGCCGCCGGGCAGGAGCGGCAGGGCGTAGTCCCCGGATGCTGCCGTCACGGCCGTGCGGGCCCCCTGGAGAGCGGGGGAGCGGACCGTCACGACGACGCCGGGGAGACCCTGGCCGTCGTTGCTGACGCGTCCGGAGAGCGTGGCGGTGGGGTTCTGGGCGAGAGCGGCTGCCGAGACGAGCGCGGCGGAAACGATGAGAGCGAGATTTCGGAATCGGGACATGCACCTTCCTCCTCGCGGGGAACGTGGGCCGAGGGGCGCCCCTTCGCACCGGACGCGGGCCGTGAGGGCGTTCCGGCGTCGCGCGCGGCGCCGTCGGCGGGACCACACCGAAGCCTCGACGAGGGATCCAAGAATCCGGCTCTCTCCACGTACCATCCGCGTTCTCGGAGGTTCGATGACCCGCTCCACGCTTCCCGTGGTCTTGCTCTCGCTTCTCACCGCATCCGCCCTCCGCGCGGCCGAGCCCACTCGGGTGGACGCAGCGTTCCTCTCCCGCCTGCGCGACGAAGGCCTCAACCGGGGCCGCGCGCACGAGACGATCCGCGTGCTCTGCGACGAGATCGGCCCGAGGCTCACGGGCTCGCCGGCGTATCGCACGGCGGCCGCTTCGACCCGCGACACCCTCACGGCGTTCGGTCTCGTGAACGCGAAGCTCGCGCCGTTTGCGTTCGGGCGCGGCTGGGAGCTCGAGAACGTCTCGGTCACGCTCGAGGTGCCGCACGCGATGCCCATCGCCGCGATCCCGAAGGCCTGGACGCCGGGGACGGGCGGGCCGAAGACGGCCGAGGCCGTGCGCGTGACGCTCGCGACCGAGAAGGACCTCGAGGCCCAGAAGGGCAAGCTCGCGGGGAAGATCCTGCTCCTGGCCGACGCGGTCGAGAAGAAGCCCGCCACCGGCGCGGATCTCGACACGTACACCGACGAGGAGCTGGCCAAGCTCACCGGCTTCGAGATCGAGGGCGGGGGCCCGCCGCGGGACCGCGAGGGTTTCGCGGCCCGCCGCGCGTTCCAGCAGACGCTGCGGTCCTTCCTCGTCGCGGAAAACGTCGTCGCGACGCTCGAGCCCTCCCGCGGCTTCGACGGCACGATCTTCGTCACGGGCGGAGGCTCCTGGACCGTCACGGACCCCGAGGGCGTTCCGTCGCTCGTGATCGCGACCGAGGACTACAACCGGCTCACCCGCCTCGTCGCCCGGAAGAAGCCGGTGAAGCTCACCGTGAACGTCGCCGCCCGCTTCGTGCCCCCGTCCGCCGAGAACGCGTCGAACGTGCTGGCCGAGATCCCGGGTACGGGCAGGGCCGACGAGATCGTGATGCTCGGTGCCCACCTCGATTCCTGGCAGGCCGCGACCGGAGCGACCGACAACGCCGCCGGCGTGGCCGTCGCGATGGAGGCCGTGCGGCTCCTCAAGGCCGTGGGCTTCGTGCCGAAGAGAACCATCCGCATCGCGCTCTGGGGCGGCGAGGAGCAGGGCCTCCTGGGCTCACGGGCCTACGTGGCCGAGGAGCTCGCGGCGCGCCCCGAGCCCAAGGACCCCGCCGAGAAGGAGCTGCCGCCGTTCGCGCGGCGGAGCACGGGCCCCCTGGCGCTCAAGCCCGGGCACGCGAAGCACACGGTGTACTTCAACCTCGACAACGGGGCCGGCCGCGTGCGGGGCATCTGGGCCGAGAACAACGTCGCGGCCGCGGAGCTCTTCCGCGCCTGGCTCGAGCCCTTCGAGGATCTCGGCGCCAGCACCGTGACGCTCCGGCGCACGGGCGGCACGGACCATCAGTCGTTCGACGGCGTCGGCGTGCCGGGCTTCCAGCTCGTGCAGGACCAGCTCGACTACAACAGCCGCACGCACCACTCCAACATGGACGTGCCCGAGCGCATCCCGCCCGGCAACCTCGACCAGGCGTCGGTCGTGATGGCCGCGCTCGTCGCGCAGGCCGCCCAGCTCGATGGGGCTTTCCCGAGAAAACCGATGCCGAAGGATCCCCCGGCCCCTCCGGTCCCTCCTGCCCCGCCCGCTGCACCCGCTCCCCCGGCGAAGCCCTCTCCCGCGGAGGTGACCAAGTGAAGCGCGCGCTCTCGATTTTCCTGTCCGCGGCCCTGCTGGCTCCGGCGCCCGTCTTCGCAAGCGAACGGGTCGACCTCGACGCCGTGACGCGCATCCGCGAGGAGGCCCTCCGCCGCGGCCAGGTGATGGACCACCTCACCGCGCTCTGCGACGACGCGGGGCCACGCCTCGTGGGCTCTCCGGGCGCGCGCCGGGCCGTCGAATGGACCCGCGACACGCTCACGAAGTGGGGGCTCACGAACGTCGAGCTCCTGCCCGACGATCCCCTCGCGCAGAGCTGGGAGGAGCAGCGCGTGATGCTCCGGATGCTCGCCCCCGCGGTCGCGCCCATTCCCGCGCGCGCCAAGGCGTTCACGCCCGGGACGAACGGCCTGAAGAAGGCGTCCGCCGTCCTCGTGACCCTCGAGAGCGACGCCGACTTCGCCGCCTGGAAGGGCAAGCTCTCCGGGAAGATCGTCGTGCTCGCAACCGCCCGGAAGTTCCGGCCGCACACCGCGATGGAGGTCGAACGGTTCGACGACAAGTCCCTCGCGGCCCTCGGACGCTTCGAGACCGGCATGGGCGACTACCACTGGCCGCGCGAAACGGTGCTCCAGTTCGTGGCGAAGGCCGACCGGCTGCGCGACTTCCTCGTGAAGGAGAAAGCGCTCGCGGTCCTCGAGGCCTCGAGCCGCGACGACGGCACGATCTCGCTGCAGGGAACCTACTGGATCCGCCCCGGCGACGGCGGCGGACTGCCCACCCTCGTGATCCCGTTCGAGAGCCACGGCCGTCTGTCGCGGCTCCTCGAAGCGAAGAAGTCCGTCGACCTCGAGCTCGAGGTCGTGGCCGTCTCCCAGCCCGCCGACCCGGTCGCGAACTCCTCCGTCCTCGCCGATCTGCAGGGTAGCGACCGCAAGGACGAGATCGTCATGGTGGGCGCGCACCTCGACTCCTGGCACGGCGCGACCGGCGCTGCGGACAACGGCGCGGGCGTCGCCGTCGCGATGGAGGCCGTGCGGCTCCTGAAGGAAGCCGGGCTCACGCCGCGACGGACCATTCGCATCGCGCTCTGGAACGGCGAGGAGGTCGGGTATCTGGGCTCCCAGACGTACGTGGACCGGAACCTCGTGACCCGCTCGCTGGATACCTCGCCGGCGCAGCAGAAACTGCCGCCGTCGCTCCGCACGGTGAGCGGAAAGCCCGCGACGAAGGCCGCTCACGCGAAGCACGTGGCGTACTTCAACCTCGACAACGGGGCCGGGCGGATCCGCGGCATCAACGCGCAGGAGAACGCGGCGGTGCGGGCCGTATTCGCGGCCTGGATGAAGCCCGTCTCCGACCTCGGCGCGAACCTCGTCACGATGCGCAACACGTCGGGCACCGACCACATTCCGTTCGACGAGGCGGGGATTCCCGCGTTCCAGTTCGTGCAGGACGAGCTCGACTACATGAGCCGCACCCACCACTCCACGGCGGACAGCCTGGAGCGTGTCCCGAAGTCCGACGTGACCCAGGCGGCGATCGTCGTCGCCACGTTCCTCTGGCAGGCCGCGAACCGCGACGAGCCGTTGCCGCGAAAGGCGCTACGCTAAAGGGAGTGAATCCGGCCCGGACCGTTCTCTATCTGCACGGTCTTGCGTCCTCCCCCCGGGGACGCAAGACCGAGGCTCTCCGGCACGAGCTGCCGAGGTCCACGTTCCGGGTGATCGCGCCCGACCTGAACGTCCCGTCGTTCGAGCGGCTTTCCTTCGTCCGCATCGTGGATCGCGCGGTGGAGGAGGTGAGGGCCGAGAAGCCCGATCTCGTCGTCGGCAGCTCTCTCGGCGCGCTCGTCGCACTTTCGCTCATGCGCCGCTCCGAGGTCCCGCGCCTTCCGCTCGTGCTCGTGGCCCCGGCGCTCGCGTTCGGCGCGCGCTGGAAGTCGCAGCTCCCCGAGGACGACGCGGCCCTCGAGCTCTTTCATCACGGAGAGGGCCGCTCGCTTCCCATCCACCGCGAGTTTTTCGAAGCCATGGCCGCGGTGGAGGTCGAGGACGAGCCACCGGACGTGCCCGTCATCGCATTCATGGGCGAGAACGACGAGACCGTGCCGTGCGCGCAGGTCGTCGAGACGTGGACGCGCTGGGAGGCCTCGGGGCGGCTCGTCCCACCGTCGCGCCTCGTCGTGATCGAGGGCGGTGACCACTCCCTCCTCGGTTCCGTCGGCGAGTTCGCGGCCGCGATCCGGGAGCTGCTCGGCCCGTGAGCCGCCGGGCCGTTCACGCGCTCCACGCGCTCGCGCTCTCGCTCTCTTTCGGGAGCGAAGCGCTGGCGCTGGATCCCGGGAGGCGGCCCGATCTCTACACGCAGGAGGTGTGGCTCGCGGGGCAGGCCCTGCCCGCGGGCCGGCTGCGCACCATCTACCAGTCCTTCGACGGCTATCTCTGGATCGGGAGCTACGACGGCCTCGTGAGGTTCGACGGCACGCGCTTCGTCTCGTTCGGGAAGCACGAGCTGCCGTCGCTCCGGAGCAACGTCGTCAACGTGATCCTCGAGGACCGGCAGGGCGTCCTCTGGATCGGCACGCAGGCGGGCCTCACGAGGCTCTTCCGGGATGGAACGGCGGCGACGCTGGGAACCGAGGACGGTTTGCCGCACCCGCGCGTCAACGCGCTCATGGAGGATCCCGAGGGCGGGCTCTGGGTGGGCACCGAGGGCGGCCTCCTCAAGCTCCGCGCGGGGCGGCCCACGGTCTACGGAGCGGCCGACGGGCTCCCGAGCGCGGCCGTGCTGGCGCTCGCCGCGGCCCCGGACGGGACCGTGTGGATCGGCACGCGGAGCGGCCTCGTCTCCTTCCGCGAGGGGCGCTTCACGGCCTACGGGCCGAAGGACGGCCTTCTCGGCGACCAGGTGACGGCCCTCTACGTGGACCGGGACGGCAGCCTGCTCATGGGGCACGGCACGGTCGAGGGCTACACGGTGCTGAAGGACGGCGTCTTCTCGACGCGCACCGTGAAGGACGGCCTGCCCCACGGCACGATCGAGCTCTTCCTGAGGGACCGTGACGGCAACCTCTGGCTGGGCTCCTGGACGGGCGGGCTCTCGCGCATCTTCGAAGGCCGCGTCGACGTCTTCGGCGAGGCGAACGCGCCGCTCGACGACGGCGTCGTCTCGATCCTCGAGGACCGCGAGGGCAGCCTCTGGGTCGCGACGGTGGGCGGGCTCGTGCGCCTCCATGACGGGCGCTTCACGGTGTGGTCGCGGCGCAACGGCCTCGTGTCGGACACGGTGCGTTCCATCTGGACCGATGCCGACGGCACGGTCTGGCTGGGCGGCACGCCCGGGCTCCACCGCATCAGGGACGGACGGCTCGAGGTGCTCAAGGGGCCCGAGGGCGACAACCGCATGCTGTTCCGCGACGCCCGGGGCACGCTCTGGCTGGGCACCGGTCGCGGGCTCTACCGCGGCGTGGAGTCGGCGAAGAGCTTCTCGTTCGAGCAGGTTCTCGCAGGCTACGTCGTCGACTCCATGGTGGAGGAGCCGGACGGCACGTACCTCATCGGCACGAACGGCGCGGGCCTCCTCCGCTTCGACGGCACCAAGGTCGTCAATATCGAGCAACTTGAAGTCACACCGGGTGACGGCGCCGATGCCGTAACCGGCGGCGCGCTGGCCGATCGGTTCGGGTTTAGCTTTGCCACCAATGCCGGCAACGATATCTTCAATGGCGCCGGCGGCAACGACATCGTGTTCGGTGGACTCGGCAACGACACGCTGAACGGCGGCACCGATAACGACAGTTTGACCGGTGGCACGGGCAAGGACCGTCTCGCCGGCGGCCTAGGCCTTGATACTTTCGATTTCAATGCCGCATCGGAATCCGGCAAAGGCGGCAATCGCGACATCATTTTGGATTTCAAGCGCGGACAAGACGAGATCGATCTCGATAGCATCGACACCAATACCAAAC
>CAZXSG010000246.1:1553-6296 GCA_964643185.1 uncultured Holophagales bacterium | reverse complement strand
GCCCGCCTCGCCGGCGAGAAGGGAAAGCGCCCGTTCCTCGTGCCCTGCGTGCTCCTCGGGGCCGCCACCACGGCGCTCATAGCCATTCCCGGGCCGGTGACGCAGACGCTCGTGTTCTTCGCTGTCGCCAACATCGCGTTCCAGTCGGCCTACGTGTTCTACAACGCGCTCCTCCCCGACGTGACCGACGAGTCCACCCAGGGACGCGTCTCGGGCTACGGCGTCGCGGCGGGCTACGCGGGCTCGCTCCTCGGCATGTTCCTCGCGCTTCCGTTCGTTTCGGCGACGGCCCGTGGAACGCTGCCCGGGCCGCTCGCGAGTCTCGTCGAAAGCCTCTCGGTCGCGCCTCTCGTGGGCGACACGTGGACGCGGGTGAACGCCTACATTCCCACGGCGGTGTTGTGGCTGCTGGCCGCTCTGCCGCTGCTGTTCTTCGCGAAGCTGCCGAAACCCGTTCCGCCGCCGGCCTCCGCGGTCAAGGTGTCGCCCCTCGCGGGCGTCCTCGGAACGCTCCGGTCGCTGCCGAAGACGCCCTCGCTCCTGTGGTTCCTCGCAGCCATGTTCCTGTACTTCGACGTCGTGCACACCGTGCAGATCCAGATGGGCGCCTACTCGAAATTCGCGGTCGGCTTCACCGACGGCGAGACCCAGAAGCTCCTCATCGCGGCCACAGCCGTCGCGGTTCTGGGTGGCCTCTTTTACGGCTTCCTCTGCCAGCGGGTGTCGATCCGCACGGCCACTCTCGTCTCTCTGGCCAACTGGATCCTGGTGTTCGTGCTGGCGCTCGTCGTGACGAGCAAGACGATGTTCTACGGCGTGGGCTTCCTGGCCGGCATCGGTCTCGGCGGCCTCAAGGTCACCTCGCGACTCGGGCTCGTGGCTCTCGTCCCCAAGGACCGGATGGCCGAGTTCTTCGGCTTCTTCACGCTCGCGGGCGAGGCGGCCTCGGTGATCGGGCCGCTGCTCTGGGCCGCGGCCCTGAGCTTCTTTCCCGACAAGAGCCCCACGGGCTATCGCGTGGCGCTCCTCACCCTGTTCGTGTTCCTCATCCTCGCCCTCGTCGCCTTCCTCAGGGTGCGGTTCGAGGACGCCCCGAGGGAATGAAGGACGTCCTCCTCGCCCTCGTGCGCTTTCTCGCGCACCTCTTCTACCGGGACGTCGAGGTCGCGGGGCTCTCGAACGTTCCGCGAGAGGGGCCGGTCTTTCTCGTCGCGAACCACCAGAACGGGCTCGTCGACCCGATGCTCGTCCTCGCGACGCTGCCCCGCGACGTCGTCTTCGTCGCCAAGTCGACGCTCTGGCGCATCCCGTTGCTCCGCTCGGTGCTGGATCTCTTTGGCGTCGTGCCCGTCGTGCGGCGAGCCGACGTCGCGAAAGAAGGGGAGCCCGGTGGGCAGGACCGCAACGATCAGTCGTTCCAGCGCCTCGCGGGCGTCCTCCGGAGCGGCGGCGCCGTGCTGCTCTTTCCCGAGGGCCGCTCCCACTCCGATCCTGCGCTGTCGCCCATGCGCACGGGCGCGGCCCGCATCCTCCTCCTCGCGGACGTTCCCGCCACGATCGTGCCGCTGGGGTTCTGGTTCCAGAAGAAGGAGGAATTCCGCTCCGACGTGCTGATGTCGTACGGCGCACCCGTCGTGCCCGCGGAGCGTTCGGTCGAAGGCATCACCGAAGCGATCCGCGAAGGGCTCGAGGCCGTCACGCTGAACGCGTCGTCGTGGGACGAGCACGCGGCCGTGCGCGCCGTGGAGTTCCTGTACGGCGAGAAGCTTCCCCTCGAAGGCGAGGACGGCCTCGCGCGGCGATTCCGGAGCCGCAAGGTCCTGCTGGGAGCGCGGCCCGCTCTCGAGGCGAGGGAGCCGGGCGCGGTCGACGGGCTCATCCAGCGCGCGCGGGTTCTCGAGCGGCTCCTCCTCCGCGAGGGGCTCTCGCCGAAGGCCCTCGACGGCGCCCCGCCCCTCGGGCGCGTCGTGCGTGAGGCCGCCAGCTCGGTCGCGGTTTTGGCGCTGGGCCTGCCGCTCGCCCTGATCGGCCTCCTCGCGTTCTTCGTGCCGTACCAGCTCGTGGGCATCGTCGTGAAGCGCCTCCTCACGAAGGAGCAGCTCGACCAGATCTCTCTCTACAAGATCCTCGTGGGGCTCGTGCTCCACGTCGGGGCCTGGGCCGCGATCGTGGCCGCGGTGTTCCTGTGGGCCGGCACGGTGCCGGCGGCCGTCGCTGCCGTCGTGCTGCCGGTCGCAGGCTACGTGGCCCTCGTCGTCTCCGAGCGGTTCCAGAGAGACCGCGGGCGCCTCCAGGCGTTCCTGACCCTGGTCTTCTCGCGCGACCGGCTGGGCCTCCTGCGGAAGGAGCGGGACGATCTCGTCGCCGAATGCGAGAGGCTCGCCGCTACACTCCCGCCCGCATGACAGCCCACCTCGCGGAGCTCGATGACCCCGTAAGGCCTCCCGTTCGCACCGGCTACGAGCGCGCCGCCTGGGTGCTCCTCGGGCTCGCGATGCTGTTCGTCTTTCGGTATCACCTCGTCGTCTCGCTCGTCGCGGGGCTCCTCGTGTATTCGCTGCTCCACCGCATCGCGCGGTTCTTTCGCGGCGGAAGGACCCACGGAATCCGCAAGCTCCTGGCGGTGACGCTCCTGGGGCTCTTCGCCGCGGGAATCGTGACGCTCCTCGTGCTCGTGCTCGCGGGCTTCGCCAAGGGGCGGCTCGGCGAGCTGCCGGCCGTGTTCGCGAAGATGGCCGACATCGTCGACCAGCTGAACGACCGGCTCCTCGCCTGGGGCATCTACGTGGCCTCTCTCGACTCGATCGACGGCGACGTGCTGCGCGAGCGGGTTTCAGCCTGGCTGCGCGAGCACGCAGCGGAGCTCGGCAAGGCGGGCGGCGAGGTGGGACGCCTCGTGATCCACGCGGTGATGGGGATCGCGGTGGGCGTCCTTGTGTTCTTCCGGAGCCCTGTCGAAAAAGTGGGCCCCTTTGCTCTGGCCCTCACCGAGCGGCTGCGCCGCTTCACGGCGTCGTTCGAGGCGGTCGTGTTCGCGCAGGTCGAGATCTCGGCGCTCAACACCGCGCTCACGGCGGTCTACCTCGTGGGGATCCTGCCGGCGACGGGCAACCATCTGCCGTTCGCGGGAACGCTGGTGGCCGTGACATTCCTCGCCGGACTCATTCCGGTGGTGGGGAACCTCATCTCCAACACCATCATCGTGCTCATCTCGCTCTCGGTGTCGCCCTGGGTCGCGATCGGCTCGCTGACCTTCCTCGTGGTGATCCACAAGCTCGAGTACTTCGTGAACGCGAAGATCGTGGGCAAGCGCATCGACGCCCAGGCCTGGGAGATCCTGCTCGCGATCCTCACCATGGAGGTCGCGTTCGGCGTCGCGGGCGTCGTCCTCGCGCCGGTGATCTACGCCTACGTCAAGACGGAGCTACGGGACCAGGGTCTCGTGTGAGCTGACTTCGACGCTCACTTCGAGCGTCTCGGGTCCCCCTCCCACGAAGATCGTGCCCGAGGTCGGTGTCGCGTCCACGTAGTTCCGGCCCACCGCAACCCGAACGTGATCGGTTCGCGTGAGGACGCCGTTCGTGGGGTCGAAGCCCTTCCAGCCCACCTCCGGCAGGTACACCTGGGCCCAGGCGTGCGAGGCCTCGGCCTGCGCGCGGTTCTCGTGCTTCGGGCCCGTGTACAGGTAGCCGCACACGTAGCGCGCGGGCACGCCCAGGAGCCGGGCCATGCAGATGAAGAGGTTCGTGAAGTCCTGGCACACGCCGCGGCGGTTCGCGTAGACCTCGAACGGCGTCGTGAGCACCGTGGTCGCGCCCTGCCGGTATTCGTAGTCGCGGTGGATCGAGGCGTTCATGTCGAGGAGCGTCTGCAGGAGGTCCGAGTCGTTCCGCTTCACGAAGCTCATCGCGTAGTCGACCAGCTCGATGAGCTCGCTCTCGGGCAGCTCGGGCGGCAGCAGGAACGGCTGGAGGATCTGGCGCTGCCAGGGCATCCACACGAGCGGAATCGTCGAGCGCGCACGGAGCGGACGGAACGCCAGCGGGTCCGTGTCGAGCGGGGTCACTACGGAGCGGGCCTCGATGGCGAGCTCGCGGTAGGGCGTCTCGAGCTGCAGCCGCCGCGCGCGGTTTCCGAAGACGTCCTCGTACTCGCGCTGGCGGCCGTCGACGAGCGGACGGCCGTCGAGCGTCACCGACAGCTCGTGCGAGACGAGCGTCTGGAGGTGGTCGTGCACGGGCACGAGCCGCAGAAGGTGCGCGCTCCGCTCCACGGCCGTCTCGTAGCGGTAGACCGTGCGGTGCGCGACATGGAACGTTCGCACGTCCGCGGCCGGCTCGGGCGCCGGAGCGGGAGGCGTGTTGCCCGCAAGGACCGTGGCCAAGGGGCCGGCCTCCGCGCGCACCGTGCCCTGCCGGAGGATCTGGAGGTGTCCGGGCGCGAGCTGCGTCCACGGCCTCACGTGCTCCTCGTCGATTCCGGAGACCGTCAGCGGATTCGAGGAGACGAGGATCCCGCGCCGGCTCTTCACGCCGCGGCGCGTGAGGTCGACGCCGAGGTCCTCGTCGGACAGGGTCACGCTCTGGTACGGCGGCACGAGCCCCCACGTGAACACGCTGCCGTTGCCGTCCTTGTCGGCGTACACCGCCAGGTCGACGCCGTCCGAGAGCATCCCCGTCATCGAACCCTGCCCGTCCAGCCCCCCGAGCCCGCAGATGCCCCCGAACCCGCCGGGCATGCCGG
>CAZXSG010000246.1:0-1543 GCA_964643185.1 uncultured Holophagales bacterium | reverse complement strand
AGCACCACCGTCATCGAGCCCTGCCCGTCGAGCTCCTCGAGCCAGGCGCGCAGCTCATTCGGGTTCGCGTCGGCGAGGCTCTGCCAGCCACTGCGGGAGAACCGGTCGAGGAGCTCGCAGAAGAGAGCCTCGGTGTCGGTCGTGCCCACGGGGCTGAACGGCGACCCCGCGCGGAGCTCGAGCCGTTCGTCGAGGCTCCCAGCGTGCGCGATGAGCCAGTCGCGCGCGCCCCAGCTCCGCGTGAAGGGCTGCGTGTTGGCCTCGTTCACGGCGCCCCAGAGCGCCACGCGGATGTGGAGGAGGAAGAGCGACGACTCGAGCCGGTCCCAAGCCCGAACGATCTCGCTGCGCACGCTGCCCTGCGGCGGCGCGGGCTCCTTGAGCACGCTCGCGGCAAGGCCGCCGCCGGGGTACGCGCCGAGGCCCCAGCCATCGGGAGGCCGGTCTCCGCGCCTCAGGCAATGGAGATCGAACGACGGGGCGAGCTCGCCCTCGAAGGACATGCCGAGGAACTTCGGCATCTACTGGCTGGACTCCTGCGAGGCGGCGGGCTGAGCGCCCAGCATCTCTCGCGCGAGCGCGTCGCAGATGGACGCGGTTTCGTCCACGACGCGGGTCAGGAGGGCGTGGATCTCGCCGGGCAGGAGTGCGCGGGCGTCCTTTGCGAGCCAGGCGTCGAGCGCGCGGAGCCGTTCGTACGTTTCCTCTCCGGGCAGGCTGCGCTCCTCGGGCGGCCTGATCTCGGCGAAGCGCGTGAGGGCGCCGCGGACCCCGTACACGACGGACTTCGGGAAGCGGCCCTCGAAGATGAGGAAAGCGGCCACGGCGTCGCCCGTGACCTTGCCTTGATGGATCTTGAGGAACGGCTCGAAGCCCGAACAGGCTCTGAGGAGTGACAGCCAGAGCGCCGTCTCGACGACCTGATCCGTCTTTTCGATGAGCGAGAGCGCGTGATGGTGGACGTCGACCACGCGGGCCGTCTGCGAGACGCGCTCGAGGAGGACGCCGAGCCACATGAAATTCACGGGCTCGTCGTGCAGCATCGTGGACCGGCGGTAGCCCGCGGCGAGCTGACAGGCCTGGCGCACCTTGCGGTAGAAGCCGTAGCGCTCGTGCTGGTACTCGGCCCGCGCGAGCGGGCTCGCGAACCAGAGGTGCAGCTCGTTCACGGTCTCCCAGAGCTCGCTCGAGATGACCTCGCGAATCGAGCGCGCGTTCTCTCGCGCGGCCGACACGCAGTTGGCGATGGACGAGAAGTTCCGCTCGTCCCACGTCATGTGGTGCTGCACGGCCTCGCCGTCGTCGGCCCCCTTCTCGCCGTAGCGCGACGTGAAGTCTTCCTCCTCGCCGGTCGCGATGAGCACGGGCAGCCAGCACTGGCGGGGAGTGAGCCCCGCGTCGAGGGACATGTAGTGGCGTGTCACGAACAGGAGCCGGGCCGTGGCCTCGGCCCTTTCGAGATAGCGGCCCATCCAGAAGCAGTGGTCGGCGACGCGCGAGATCACACGACCTCCTGCTGGACCCACGTGTCCTTGGAGCCGCC
>CAZXSG010000245.1:0-6303 GCA_964643185.1 uncultured Holophagales bacterium | reverse complement strand
CCCGGAGACGAGGTGCTTGGCCGCGGCGACCCAGCGGTTCCCGGGTCCCACGATCTTCGCGACGCCCGCGACGGAAACGAGGCCGGCGATGCCGTGTGCTCCGCCCGCGAGGAGCACGGACTTCACACCGAGCGCATGGAGCGCCCAGCGCAGCTCGGCGCTCTCGCGGTAAGCGCGCGGCGGCGTCGCGACGACGATGCGCGGCACGCCCGCGACCTGCGCGGGCACGACGCCCATGAGAAGGCTCGAGGGGTAGAACGCGCGACCGCCGGGAACGTAGACGCCCACGGCGTCGAGCGGCGAGGGCACTTCGCGAAACGCCACGCCGAGCGCGTCGCGAAACGCGAAGCCCTTCGGGAGCTGGTGCCGGTGGTAGGCGCGGATGCGCTTCTCGGCGACGCGGAACGCGCGGGCGAACGACGCGTCCACTTTCGGCGCGGCGCCGCGGGAGGGGTCGACGAGAAGCGCTTTCGGGGTCTCCCCGTCGTAGCGCGTCACCGCCCGCACGAGCGCCTCGCGCCCGCCCGCGAGAACGTCCTCGACGATCGGCATCGCGTCGCGCAGCGCGGCAAAGTCCGGTGTCGTCCGGCTCTTCGCGAGCGCGAGGCGCGCGAGACGGCCCTCTTTCCCGTTCGCGGCCAGCACTCTCAGCATGAAGCGACCGCCTTTCCCTGCTTCTCGAGCTTCTCGATCGATCGGGCGACGCCGTCCACGAACGCGGCGATCTGCGCGCGCCGGGTGGCGAGGGCGCGGCGACCGACGATCAGCGTCGCCCGGCTCTCGAGGATCGTCTCGATCTCCTCGAGCCCGTTCGCCGCGAGCGTGCCGCCCGTCTCCACGAGATCCACGACGACGTCGGTGAGGCGGAGAGCCGCGGCGAGTTCCACCGAGCCCGAGAGCGGAACGATCTCGTGCGCGAGCCGGCGCCCGTCGAAGTGCCGCGCGGCGAGGCGCGCGTACTTCGTCCCGACGGTGATGGTGTGGCCACCCGGCTCGAACGGCTCGCCGCGCCGTCCGATCAGCGAGAGGCGGCACGCGCCGTAGGGCAGCGTCACCGGCGTGAACACGTCCTCGCCCGACTCCAGCACACGGTCGGCGCCCACGACGCCCAGGTCGGCGCCGCCATGGGCCACGTACGTGGGCACGTCGTCGTCCTTGAGGAGCAGCAGCTCGAACGCGCCCGTGCGGTCGGCGAAGAGGAGCCGCCGGCCATCGGGCTCCGCGAAATCGGCGCCGCCCGCGCGAAGCACGTCGAGCGTCTTCGCGAGGAGGCGGCCCTTTCCGACCGCGATGCGAAGCGGACGCTCCGCGAGCTCATCCACGGAGGTCACCGCCTCACGAGCGCCCGCGAGAGCCTCGACGCCGATCGAGAACCCGAGCGCGGGCGCCGGCGTTCCGAACAGCCCGAGCAGCGTGTCGTAGCGGCCGCCGGCGGCGACCGCGGCGGGTGCGCCCGCGACGTCGACGGAGACGGTGAGGCCCGTGTAGTACGGCGTATCGGGCGTGCCCGCGAGATCCACGACGACCTCGCAGCCCGCCGCCGAGCTCGTGACGATGGCCGCGGCGCGAGCGAGCGCGCTCGCGGGCCCTCGCAGCACGGGCTGGGAGAACAGCGCGGAACCCGGGTCGAATCCCACGAGCAGCGATCGCGCGATCTCGCGCGCGGCGGCCGGCACCGCCCCCGCGGAGAGGAGACGACCCGCGAGCGCGAGAACGCGGCGCTCCCGCACCTCCGCGAGCGCGAGGTCGAGGTTCTCGCCCTTGCGGTTCGCGAGCGCGGGCGCGACCGCCGAGAGCAGCGCGGGCAGGAGTCCCGCGAACCCCAGCGTGACGCGGAGGCGCGCCGCCGGCAGCCCCGCGAGGCACGAGAGAAGCGTCGTGAGCATCGTTTCCTCGGCCTCGAAGCCGGGCACGCCGTACCACTCGGCGCCCACCTGGGCGAACTCGCGGGGCCGCCCCACTCCGGCTTCCTCGTCACGCACGACGTCGCCCCGGTAGCAGATCGCGAGCGGCATGCCGAGGAGCGGCAGCCGCGGGGCGAGGACGCGTGCGGCCATCGGCGTGAAGTCGGCGCGGAGCGCGAGGAGATCGCCGGAGCGGTCGAGGAAGCGATACACGTGCTCGTCGCCTTCGACGGTGACGCCCGCGTACGGAGCGGCGAAGTCGAGGACGGGCAGGAGCACCTCGCGGAGGCCGGCCTCGGTGAGGACCTTGAGGGCCGACTCCTCGGTGCTCCGCCGCCGCGCCGCGGCCTCGAAGAGAAAGGCCTGCACGCCGCGCGGCAGGTTGGGTTTCGCCATTCGGTTCGTCATGAGGAGGAAACCTCCGTGAAGATCCCGCGGATCCGTTCGGACAGCGCGGCAAGGAGATCGCCCGGGGTCGTCGCGACGCCGGTGAAGAGCGTCGACTGCGCGGCGGCCTGGGAGACGAGAAAGGTGAAGCCGTCGAGGAGCCGTGCCCCGCGCGACCTCGCGAGCCGGGTGAGCGCCGTGCCCCCGGGCGCGTACGGGGCATCGACGACGGTCATTTCCGCGGTGACGAGGGCTGCCTCGCACGGCAGCGGATCGGACGCGGAGAGCCCGAGGGGCGTCGCGTTGACGAGAACATCGACGCGCGGGGGTGCTTTCCCCGCAGATTCGACTCCGGTCTCGTAGGCGAAGGCCGCGGCCCGCTCCGGATCGCGGCTCGCGACCTTCACGTCGTAGCCGCGATCCCTCAGCACCGCGATCGCCGTGCGCGCCGTGCCGCCTGTGCCGAGGACGAGCGCGGTCTGCCCCGACGCAGCGGGCAGGAGGAACGCCTCGAAGGGAATGCGGTCCGTGTTGACGCCGCGAACGGATCCGCCCTTCCAGAGGAGCGTGTTGAGCGCCGTCTCATCGCAGGGAGCGAGGCGCGCCGCGTCTTCCTTGAAGGGAACCGTAACCGACGCACCTGCCAGAGGAAGACCCCCGATCCGCGGGGCCTTCGGCAGCTCCTTCACGGCACAGGGAACGTAGAGGTACGGCAGCTCCAGACTCTGGAACCGGCCATTGTGGAGGGCGGGAGAGTACGAGTGCGAGACGCGCCCGCCGAACAGCGCGAAGAGCTTTTCGACCTTGCGGCCCGTTCCGATTCCGTAGATCTCCCTCAGGTCGACCGCGGAGAGCTGTCCCGGCGCCGTGGGAGCGCCCACCGATGCGAATGCGAGCGGCGCGCCGAGGAACGGCGAGAGCACCCGGGACACGACCCCGAACTCCCCCATCGCGAAGGCGCTGAGCGCGCGCCCGTGCCGCTCCTGGAGGTCGAGGACGGCGCGCGCGCCCGACTCGTTCGCGGCCAGCGTGACGAGCTTGGAGAAGGCCGCCGGCGCCGCAGCCAGCTCGCGCGCCCATCCCTCGAGGTCCGGCGTCTCGGACAGATCGTGCACGGAGACGACGACGCGTTCGGGCGGAAGGCCGAGGAGCCGGCGTCCTCGCGCGGCCACGAGCTCCACGTCCACGAGGTCGAACCCGGCCGCGAGCGCCGCGGACAGCACGGCGCCGGCCTCCTCGGGACCTCCGGTGAACGATCCCCCTTCGCGGGCGGAACGCAGCGTGCCGAGGAGCGTCCGTCCCGCGAACGCCGCTCTCAGGGCGGAAAAGTCAGGCGGCTCCAGGAAGGAGTCCAGACGAATCTCCAGAACACCGGCGGTGGCGGGAACGCGCAGTGCCAGCGCCTCCGCGTTGGTCGCTGGCGCCGCGGAGGCGACGATCCGGGTGTTCGAGGACGTGAGCGCCAAACAAAAACCCCTTCCGTCCGGAAGGGGTTTGCGGTTCCTGTTCGCTCTTCGCGCCGCTGCCCAGACCGGACTTCACCGTCCAGCGAGCAGAGCGCCCGCCGGAGCTACGTGTGATGCCAGTGCCAGGAGAAGGAAACGCGAATCACGACGGCGCGAATTGAAGCCGAGGGCCGATCGGAAGTCAAGACTTCTTCTTCCAGCGCACACCTTGCGGCGTGTCCTCGAGAACGATGCCCTTGGCAAGGAGCTCGTCGCGAATTCGATCCGACGCGGCGAAGTCCCGGCGCTTGCGCGCGGCCTGGCGCTCGGCGATGCGAGCCTCGATCTCCGCGTCGAGGCTCGCGGGCTCGTCGGGCAGAACGCCGAACACCGAGTCGGCCTCACGCAGGAAATCCCGCGCTGCGCGAGCGTCGCCGGGGCTCAGCTTTCCGCCCTCGAGATCGACGTTGACCTCCCTCACGAAACCGAAGAGCGCGCCCAGCGCGGCGGCGGTATTGAGGTCGTCTGCGAGGCCCGCGGCGAACGCGCTCCGCGCTGCGGCAATGCGTTCGGCAAAGGCCGCCTCTGGAGCGCCAGCCGCGTCCACGTCACCGGCGCGCTCGGTGAGCCGCTGCACGAGGGATGCGAGCCGGTCCACCGACGACGCCGCGCCCGCGAGGCTCTCGAACGTGAAATTGAGCTTCTGCCGGTACGGAACCGAGAGGAACAGGAAGCGGATCGCGCGGGGTGAGAGGCCCCGCCCGACCACGAGGTCGGGCAGCGTGTAGAAGTTCCCCTTCGACTTCGACATCTTCTCGCCGTCCACCACGAGGTGCTCGGCGTGGAGCCAGTACTTCACGAACGGCCGGCCGGTCGCGCCCTCGCTCTGGGCGATCTCGTTCTCGTGGTGGGGAAAGATGTTGTCCACGGCGCCGGTGTGAATGTCGAGCGTCTCGCCCAGGTACTTCATGGCCATGGCCGTGCACTCGAGGTGCCAGCCCGGCCGGCCGTAGCCGAGCTCGGTGTCCCAGGTCGCGCTCTCGGGCTCGCCGGGCTTCGCTGCCTTCCACACGGCGAAGTCGCGGACGTCTTCCTTCTCGTACTCGTCGTCGGCCACGCGCGCGCCCCGCTGCATGGTCGAGAGGTCGACCTTGGAGAGCTTTCCGTACGCGGGGAACGACGCGATGCGAAACCAGATCGATCCGTCGCTCACGTACGTGTGCCCGTGCTCCTCGAGCTTCTTCACGATCGCGACCATCTCGGGCACGTGATCGGTCGCCTTGGGATACACGTCGGCCGGGGTGACGCCGAGGGTCGCGAGATCCTCGAAGAACGTCGCGATGTGTTTCGCGGTGAACTCCCCGAGCGTGACGCCCTCGGCGACGCAGCCCTTGATCGTCTTGTCGTCGATGTCGGTGAGATTCATGACCTGCGTCGTGCGGTAGCCGAAGTACCGAAACACGCGGCACAAAAGGTCTTCCCACGTGAAGGTGCGGAGGTTGCCGATGTGGACGCGGTTGTAGACCGTGGGACCGCACGTGTAGAGGCGCACCTCGCCCGGATGGACGGGCGAGAAGACCTCCAGGGAGCGGCTTTCGGTGTTGTAGAGGCTGATCTGTTGCACGCCTTCGGATTGTGCGCGGGGGTTCTCCCCTTCGCAAACGCCGTTGACCCCTGGGAAGCGCCATGGGATAAGGATCGCGATGAGATCCGAAGCTCCGTTCCGCGTGCTCGCTCTCCTCTCCGACGAAACCGATACCGAGGCCGCCATCGCGGTCTTCGAGGAGACGGGTGTCGCCTTCACGATCGCCCAGAGTCCCGAAGAGGCCCTGGCCGCGGCCGAGGCGAACCCGCCGCACGTCCTGCTCATCGACATCACGCTCCCCGAGCGGCGCGGGCTCGAGCTCGTGCGCGATCTCAAGACCGCCCCCGAAACGCGCGACGCTCTGGCGCTCCTCGTGAGCACCCGCTCGGAGGAAGAGCTGCTCCCGGGCCTCGACGCCCTCGCGCACGACCTCGTGATGCGGCCCGTTTCGGCCCGCGAGCTGCGCCTCCGCCTGCGCGCGGCGCGCCAGGTGTGCGAGCTGCGGCGCGAGCTGCTCCTCGAGGGCCGGCGCGACGGCCTCCTCTCGGGCGTCGACCGGCTCGCCTCCGGCGAGGACGGCTTCCCCGAGCTGCTGGACCGCGTCGCTCGCGACTTCGGCGCCAACGGAGCCTCCGTGGTGCTGCGCGACCCGGCGCGCCCCGGCGCGCTGACGAGCCATGCCTCGGCCCACTGGACGGGCGAGCGGCCCCAGTCCCTCGACACCCTCCCGATCCTCGACGGCGCGGCGGTGGAGCGCCTCCCCGCCGGGAACGACGGGGGGCAGCAGCTCGTCGTCGCCGCACCCCTGCTGCGGGACGGGCAGCTCCTCGGCACGATCCGCCTCCACGTCGAGAGCCACCCCGAAGTCCGGGACGTCGCCGAGCTGGCGGCCGTCGCCGAGAGCCTCGCCAAGACGCTCTAGACCAGGCTTTTCACCAGGCGCCGACCTTTTTCCGCTTGAGGACCTTCCGGAGCACGAAAC
>CAZXSG010000244.1:0-6330 GCA_964643185.1 uncultured Holophagales bacterium | reverse complement strand
CGAAGCGCCGCTTGAGCGTCCGGAAGTGCTGGTCCGCGAGGATCGTCGTGGGCGCGAGGAAGGCCGCCTGCTTGCCGTCGAGCACGCACTTGAAGATCGCGCGCATGGCGACCTCGGTCTTGCCGTAGCCCACGTCGCCGCAGAGCAGGCGGTCCATGGGCTTGTCCGATTCCATGTCGCGCTTCACGTCGCGAATCGCGCTGAGCTGGTCGGGCGTCTCGATGTACTCGAACGCGTCCTCGAACTCCTTCTGCCAGGGTGAGTCCTTCGAGAACGTGTGGCCCGGCGCGGCGGCCCTTCGCGCGTAGAGCTTCAGGAGCTGGTCGGCGATGTCCTTGACGGCCTTGCGCACCGAGGCCTTGCGCTTGGCCCAGCCCGCGCCGCCGAGCTTGTCGAGCACCGGCGTGGGGCCGTCGCCGGCGCTCGCGTACTTCTGGATGAGGTCCAGCCGCTCGACGGGCACGAGGAGCTTGGCGTCGCCGGCGTAGCGGAGGTCCACCATCTCCCTGCTGGCTCCGGCATCGTCGATGGTCACGAGCCCGTGGAAGAGCGCGAGGCCGTAATCGCGGTGCACGACGACGTCGCCGGGATGGAGATCGCGGAGATCCGAGACGAACGCCTCGGAGGCGTTCTTCCGCCGCGGCGCATAGGAGCGCGGCTCGCCGAAGAGGTCGACGGCGGAGAGGACGAGGAGCCCCGCCGGACGGAACAGGAAGCCGCTCTTGGGGCCCTCGGAGACGAGCCGGCAGGAGCCCGGAAGGAGGGCCGTCCGCACCTTTCCCGCTCCGCTCTCGACGCCCTGAGCGTCGATCTCGTACTCGGAGAGGAGCTTGGCCACGTGCTCGTGCTCACCCTTGCCCTGCGCGGTGAGCACCACGGCAAGGCCCTCGCGGCGGGCGCGCTGGATCTCCTTCGCCACGTCGGGCAGACGGTCCTCGTACGAGAGCACCGGCTCGGCCCCGAGCGCGATCGAATCGACGCCGGGCACGGTGGGCGACAGCCGTAGGATCGTCTTTTCGAGGACCTCGGCTTCGAGCGCCTCCGGATCCCCGGCGAGCCGGATGGGATCGGGCACGACCTTGCCGGCCTTTCGGGCCTTTTCGTAGTCGAGCCGCAGCACGTCGGCGGCGCGCGCGAGCTCCTCGGAGACGGAGTCGGTGTCGTCCACCGCGAGGACGAAGTTCCGGGCGTGCGCGAGGACGTTGACGGAGCCGGCGAGGAGCGGGAGCAGCTCCTCGAGTCCGTCGTTCCGCCGCGCGAGCGAGAGGTCCCGCGGCAGGGGCGGCTCGTCGTCGGCCGTGCGGCAGTCGTTGAGCACCTGCTGCGCGGCCTCGCGGGTCGCCCGCGTGTCGGGCGTCGTCGCGAGGGGCGGCAGCGCCACCGACGAGAGTTCACCGGTGGAGCGCTGAGTGTCGGGGTCGAACGTGCGGATCGATTCGAGCGCGCTGAAGTCGAACTCCAGCCGCACGGGCTCCTTGAGCTGCGGCGGGAACACGTCCACGAGGCCGCCCCGCACCGCGACGTCGCCCGTCTCGGTGACGAGGTCCGTCCGCACGTAGCCCTCTTCGAGGAGCCGGTTCACGATGCGGAGCGGCGCGACGTCGTCGCCCTTTTTCAGCGTGAGCGTGCGGGACGCGAAGTCCGCGGGCGCGGGCAGGCGGCGGAAGAGCGCGCGGGCCGGCACGACGAGGAGCGAGACGCTGCCCGAGGCGAGCCGGGCGAGCGCGGAGAACTCCTCGCGCCGGATCTTGAGTGACGGCGCGATGCCCTGATACGGCGTGAGAGCCGGGCCGGGGAAGAACGCGACCGCGTCCTCGCCGAGCACCGAGATCGCGTCGCGCAGAAAGGTCTGCGCGTCCCGCTCGTGCGCGAAGACGGTCACCCAGCGGAGGCCGAGCCGCGCCGTGGCCGACTCCAGGATGTAGGGGAGGAGCCCGGGCGGAGCGCCGACGAGCGACACCGCCCCGGGCGAGGACCCGAGGACCCCCGCCTCGAGCCGGGAAAGCAACGTCGCCACGGCCGGGGCCGCGGCGAGTGCTTCGAAGAGAGGATCCTCCCGCCGCGTCACGCCGCGGGATTATGCGTGGCTACTTCTTCTTCGCCGGTGCGGCGGCGGCGGGAGCACCGGGCGGAGGGGCCATCTGGGCCTCGGGCGCCTGGTTCTTGATCGCCGGGACGGCCTTCAGGAACGCGAAGACGGCCTTGAGGTCCTCGTCGGTCGCTCGCGAATAGGCCTGCCACGGCATGGGCGGCAGGATCGGGCGGCCCACCCCGAGGTGCTTGCCGGTCTTCATGGCCTTGAGGAAATTCTCCTCGGTCCACGGGCCGATGCCGGTCGCGTCGGACGTGAGGTTCGGAGCGTACGTGATCCCCCACGGCCCGAAGAACGCCGTGTTCGTGGCCGCACCCGCCCAGACCCAGCCTTCACCCGAGATCTTGGGCGACTGGAGCACCATGCCGGCGGGATGGCCGGACAGGAAGCGGGCCATGTCGGGCTCGGGGCCGTGCGGCCCCATCTTGAACGGCGTATGACAGTCGTTGCAGCCCATGATGCCCACGAGATAGCGGCCGCGGTCTCCGGTGCTCGCCATCTGAGGACCCGCCGCCTGGAGGGCGGTCGCCGTGAGCGACAGGGTGAGGGCCGTGAGGGTTAGGGCTCGCTTCATCATTGCTCCTGCAGTCTTACTTTCTCGCCGTCTGCTCCGGCAGAGGCGCGGCGGGACGGGATTCAGGGGCCAGATTGTCGATCGCAGGGATCGTCCGAAGGTAGGCAAAAATCGCCTTCAGGTCTTCGTCGCTGGCGTTCCGGTACACGGGCCACGGCATGGGCGGCAGGATCGGACGGCCGATGCCCAGGTGCTTGCCGCTTCGCACGGTGTCGATGAAGTTCTTCTCCGTCCAGCTCCCGAGCCCGGTCCTGGCGTCGGGCGTGAGGTTCGGCGCGTAGCTCGTGCCCCAGGGGCCGAAGAACGCGGTGTTCGTTTCGGCACCGGCCCACACCCAGCCCGAGCCCGAGATCTTCGCGGGCGCGAGCGTCTTCTTCGCCGGGTGTCCCGAGAGGAAGCGCGTCATGTCGGGCTCGGGACCCGCGGGGCCCATCTTGAACGGCGTGTGGCAGTCGTTGCAGCCCATGATCGAGACGAGATACCGGCCCCGGTCGTTACCGGTGCTGGCCATCGTGGGGCCCGCGGCGTGGAGAGCGGGCGCGACCAGGGAGAGGGTGAGTGCCGTGAGAGTCGTGGCTGCGAGGGTTTTCATCGTTGGTTCCTCCTGAACCGAACGACTGATACGGAAGCTTGCGGCGGGAGTTCTGGATCCCGGTGACCCGGATCACGGCAATCAAGACCCGATGCTGCGCCGGATCTCCTCGACCCTTTTGCGGTTGGCCTTCATGTCGGAGTAGCCCTCCCGCGACGCGGATCGGACGTGCACGAGGCCGGCCGCGGGGTCCAGCCGGAATTCCAGATCGTCCACGAAGCCGAACAGGCGCGAGCGGCACGTGGCCGCGAGGTAGAGCGGCTCTTTCACCGTGACCTGGACGCCCGGCGTTGCGGCGAGGACACGCAGGAGCCTCTCCCGCGCTTCCTCGGGCGTCCCCGTGAGAGGCAACGGCTCGATGCTCTGGCCGGGCTGCTTCGGATGCGCGCCCTCCGAGGTCACGCAGTTGGGCCGCCCGCCCGTGGGCCGGAGCTTCCCGTTCACGAGCCCTGGAGCCGGCCGCGGCTTTTCCGAGGACCTCGCGGCGAACACCAGCCGCACCACGAGAAGGCCCGCGAGCACGAGGACGACGCCGAGAACGAGGAGGAGCGCGCGCACGAGAATTCGCTCAGAACGACGCGCGGACCGTCGTGAGGAATTCGTCGGGGTGGAACGTGCGGGCCGCGGCCTCCGCGTTCTGCTTGGTCCATTCCACAGTGACGTCCACGCCGCGCATCACGCCGATACGGACGCCGTAGTCGAACTTCGTCCAGTCCCATGTCACCGAAGGCGCGGGGTAGCCGGGCGTGTTGGCGAAATCGTTGTCGATCCTGGAATAGCGCACGACGGGCTCGATCCAGTTGAAGAGGGACGTGTCGCCCGAGGCGAAGAGGCCGTTCAGAGGCAGACGATAGGACGCCTCGGCCTCGTAGCCCTTGCGGGGCAGGTTCGCGATCTCCTGCTTCACGTACTGCGCGTAGAAGTGCGCGGGGCCGAACCGCATGTCGACGTTGACGCCCCATTCCTTCTTCTTGTCGCCCTCGAACGGCAGCCGTTTGGTGAAGGCATCCAGGATGCCGAGGTCGCCGCAGTACGAGGTGCCTCGGATGCGGCTGCAGGCCTCCATCTTGCGCGTGTAATACCAGCCCAGGATGTCGATGCCGTCCCGGTCGCGATCGCCGAAGTTGAACCGCATGCCCAGGCCGCCACCGTACTGGAAGCGGCCGGAGAAGTTCACGTCGTTCGATTTCGTGTCGTAGAGGATCGGAAAGCCGGAGCCGTAAACCGGCGCCGTGGTGGAGCCGAGCTGCCGTTCGGGCGTGCCGTTGTCGCCGGCGAGGGCGTTCACGTCGCGCAGGAACACGGGGTTGCCGTTGCCCACGGCCGCGCGGAAATAGAACACCGAGCCGAGCGTGCCGCCAGCCTCGAGACCCACCTCCTCGAGCCGGCCCACCGCCGTGCCCCAGAGTCCGTAGCTCTCCATGCGCCGCACGATCTGCTTGGTGAACCGCGGGAACTTGCCGGCCTGGACGTAGATGCCGCCAGCCTGCTTCTGCGACTGCAACGATTCGAGCTTCGTGCCGAAGCGGACGAAGGCCTCCCGAAGCGCGATGCGGTCGTCCGAGGAGGTGGGGTTCCGGTTGTAGAGATCGCCGATGTGGACGACGGCCTTCGCGAAGATGCCCGTCGTGAGATCGGACTCCACGATCAGCGCGACGTTCGAGAGCTCGATAGAGCGATCGGCCGAGGGCGTCGAGAGCACCACGGGCACGGGCAGCCCCGTGCCGCCCACGGTGAGCGAGTCGAACGCCGAGTCCCGGTAGTTGGCCTTGAACTCGGCCCGCAGCCGGAAGCGGCTGCCCTGGCCCATGATCCCGCCCGGGAACACGGAGTCCTGGGCGGGGGCTGCGAGCGGCGCGAGGGCCAGCGACAGGGCGAGAGCACGAACGACGATGCGCATGAAGCCTCCGGAAGGCCGAAGTCTAAACGGAGGCGGGGCGCCAGAGCGGCGGCTCCGCGGTATCACGGCATCACGGCATGTCGACGACGACGGTCCCGCCCTCCGTCACGTTGAAGCTCTTGGAGGCTCCGCCGTCGATCTGCAGCGTGTAGGCGCCGGGCGCGACGTTGTCGAGCCGGCGCTGAGCGGCCTGGAGCCCGATCTCGCCGTTCAGGGAGAACGGGCTCCAGCGGTACGGCTGTCCCCCGCGGAGGAGCCGGGCCTTTGCGCCCGCGAGCGCCTTCCCCTGCGTCTCGGCACCGGACCGGATCTCGACGGCTCCGCCCGGCGTGAACGTCACCGGCGTCTCGCTGGAGGGCGCCGAGACGCCGTCGAGCGTCGCGGGCGCGTAGCCGTCGGGATCCAGCACGAGCGTGTAGCGGCCCGGCTTGAGCGACGGCACCTCGCCGCGACCTTCGGAATCGAGCGGGATGCTGCCGGAGTAGACGGCGTTGCCCGCGGCGTCGAAGGCCCGCGCGAAGAGGCCCCGGAGCGGCACGTTGTAGATGCCGTCGCGGGCCTTGAGGCCGATGCCCTCACCGCGCGCGAGCTCGAGCTTGACCTCGGCTCCACCGGCGTCGGCCGTGACGTCCTTGGTCTCGTACTGAAAGCCCGCCTTGCGGGCCGTGAGGCGGTAGGGCTTCGGGTCGAGGTTGTCGATCGTGAAGCGGCCGTTCGTGTCCGTCGACACCGTCATGCGCATGATTCCGCCGCCCGCCGTCGGAACGGCCTCCACGGGCGACGACTCGACCACCGCGTCGGCAAGAGGACGGCCCGTGCCCTCCTCGACGACCGACCCCGTGATCTTCGCGGCGCCCAGCTCGAAGTCGAGGCTCTGGTCGCCGTCCAGCGTGACGTTCTCGCTCTTGTTGCCTTCGGCCGAGCTCACACTGACCGTGTACGTGCCCTTGGTGAGCCCCTCGAGGCGGTAGTCGCCGCCGGAATCCGCGATGGCCGAGCCGGTCATGCCCTGGCGGCTCGCAAAAACGCGCGCTCCCGAGACGCCCCGGCCGCTCTTCTGGACGCGGCCCGTGATCTGGAATCCGCTCTCGAACGCGACCTCGACCTCGGCGTCCCGGGCGCCCTCGGCGATCTCGACGCTCTTCGTCGCGCGCCGCGTGGCCGTCATGAAG
>CAZXSG010000243.1:2073-6338 GCA_964643185.1 uncultured Holophagales bacterium | reverse complement strand
GCGCCGTCGGGGAGGGGGCGGGGGGGGCCGGGGGCGCGGGCGGCGAGGGTAAGGCCCAGTCCGGGTGCCAGCGGGTAGCGGGTCGGAGTCTGTGAGGTCGGCGCGACCGTGAGCGTCGACGCGGGCCGCATCGGAGCATGGGCCGGGGCGAACGGGCTGTCGCGGCCGTCCGCGAGGGCCTCGAGCTCACGCAGCGAGCGGCGGTCCAGCTCGGCCGCGATGGTGTCGAGGGGCAGGAACCGGTCTTTCAGCCGCTGGATCGCGCGGAGCCTCAGGAGGTGCTCTTCACCGTACGTCGTCTCGCGGCCGCGAAAGACGGGCGGTGGCAGCAGTCCACGCTGCACGTAGTAGCGCACGGTGCGCGCGGAGACGTCGGCCTTCTCCGCGAGCGCCTCGAGCGAGTACCGGGCGGCGTCAGGGGGTGGGTTTCGTTCCATCGGCGGGAAAGATAAATCGTGACACTCAAAGTGTCAAGTAGCCACTAGTAGAATTTCGCATTCACGACGAAGGAAGCTGGAGGAGTCATGAGCTGGATCGCGGCCAGGATCAAAGGGATCATGCTCGTCTCGGGACTGCTCACCTGCACGATGGTGTTCGCCGCCGTCGCCCCTGAAGCCGCGCTTCGCGCCTCGTTCGGCGAGACGCTCCAGGGGCCCGTCGCCGAGATCGTCGTGCGTAACTGGGGCGCCCTGATCGCCCTTGTGGGTGCGATGCTGATCTACGGTGCCTACCACCCGCCGGTGCGCCCGTTGGTGGTTGCCGTCGCCGGGATCAGCAAGCTCGTCTTCATCGGGCTCGTGCTCACCTACGGCCGGCAGTTCCTCGGCAAGGCCGGCCTCGCGGTCGGAATCGATTCCGTGATGGTCTGTCTCTTCGCCATCTACCTGATCGGCGTGCGGCGGGCATGAGCGGCGTCGACGGAAATCCGTACGCTGCCCCGGCCTCGTCTTTCGTCCCGGAGATTCCGACGGCGAACCGTTCGTTGCGAAGGAAGCTCATCCTGGCGATGCTCGTTCTCGGCGTGCTCGAGATCGTGGCCTCCGAGCTGCTCGAGTCGTCTTTGCCGGCACCGCTGCAGGCCTATTTGAAAGACAAGGCCGACGCCTCCCTCGCGAGTACCGACCTGGTCCTGCTGCCGGTGGCCATCGGATGGGTCGTGCTCTGGTTCGCCTCCCTCGTATCGGTGTGGCGCGGCCGGAGCTTCGGGGACCGGGCGTTCCCGTGGGTCGCCATCGCCGGCGTGCCCCTCACCCTCTTTCTCGGCCCGAACGTCTCCGATGCGCTCTCGGGGACCTGCAGTGCGGCCGGCTACCTCGTCGAGGGCGCACTCGTGCTCGAGGTTCTCAGATCCCGGAAGCCGGTCCCCGGCGGCTGACCGCCCCGAGGTGTTAAGAAAACGGGTCCTCGTCCGTTATCGTGGTGATGAGGATCTTCCAGGAACGAGGCGCCCCCATGACCCGCCCGGGCCCCGCCCCCGAGCCAACGCTCCTTTCGCGGCTGTTCGACGAGCACCACGGGGTGGTGTTCCGCGCCGCCTACCGCGTCACCGGAAACGCCGCGGATGCCGAAGACGTGCTGCAGACCGTCTTCCTCAGGCTCGCGGCCCGGCCGGACCTCTCGGCCATCACCCCCGCCTACCTTTCCCGCGCCGGCGTGAACGCCGGGCTGGATCTCGTACGCGCCCGCGGCGTGCGGGGTGACTCGGGGCTCTCTGAGGAGCACGACGAGCTTCCGGCCGGGCCGGACGCGAACCCCGAGGTCCGCCGCGAGACCCGCGAGACGCGGGACCGCCTGCGCCTCGCTCTCGCCGAGCTCTCGCCGAAGCTCGCGGAGATCTTCTGCCTCCGGCATCTCGAAGGGCTTCCCAACCGCGAGATCGCGGCCGTCGTCGGCATGAGCGCCGCGTCGGTCGCCGTCCAGCTTTTCCGGGCCAAGGCGCGCCTCCAGATGGCGCTCCAGGCCGAGGACTGAACCATGAAGAACATCGATCCCGTCGCGGTCGCCGAAGACCTCCAGAGAGAGCCCATCGATCCCTCTCTCGTTTCCGCCGCCCACGATCGCGTGGGCGGGCACCTCCAGCTCGAGACGCTCCAGTCAGCGTCCGACACCATCGAAGGCTGCCCCGACTTCGCGCGGCTCATCCCGGCGTTCGTCGCCGGTGAGCTGCCCGAGGCCCGGCGCCTCCTCGTGGAAGAGCACACGCGGGCCTGCGTGCCCTGCCGGCGCGTGCTCATGTCGGCCCGGTCACGCGACGTCTCCCCCACGCCGGTTCCCGTGGCGCACGCGAAGGGCTTCCGCTTCGCTCCGCTCCTCGCGGCCGCGTCCGTGGTGCTCGCCGCTTCGGGCGGGCTCTGGTTCGCGCTCCGCGGCGCGCCCATGACCGGCGAGCTGGCGCGCATCCAGACCCTCGACGGTCAGGTGCTCCTGCCGAGCGGTGCATCCCTCGAACGCGCGACCGCGGGCAACGCCCTCACCTCCTCCAACGTGGTCCGGACCGGCCGCGACTCTCGCGCCGTGCTGCGCCTCGCCGACGGCTCCCGCGTCGAGATGGCCGAGCGCTCCGAGATCTCCCTCTCCGGCCGGCGCGACGGGCTCACCGTGCGCCTCAACCGCGGGCAGGTGATCGTCGAGGCGGCCAAGCAGGCCTCGGGCAAGCACCTCTCCGTCGCCACGGCCGACTGCGACGTCACCGTCGTCGGCACGGTCTTCTCCGTCGCGAGCGGGACCCGTGGGTCGCGCGTCTCGGTGCTCGAGGGCGAGGTGAAGGTCGCATCCGGCTCTTCCACGAAGGCCCTCCTTCCGGGTGATCAGACCTCCACGGCGCCAGGCGCCGCTCTCGTGCCCATCGAGTCCGAGATCGCTTGGAGCGAGAACCAGGACCGCTATCTGTCGATCGTTCGCGAGCTCGCGAGCCTGAAGCGTGAGATCCAGCGCGCGATTCCGGCGTCCGGCGTCCGTCACGGCACCCGACTCCTGGACGCGGCTCCCGCGGGCACCGTCGTGTACGCGGCGATTCCCAACGCCTCGGGCGACCTCCTCACCGCGTATCGCCTCATCACGGCCCGGCTCGACCAGGGCGGTGTGCTCGCCCAGCACGCCGGCCCCGCGCTGCGCTCCCCCGAGACGGAGGCCCACATCGAAGAGGCTCTCTCACTCCTCAACGAGCTGGGTGAGCCGCTCGGCGACGAGATCGCCGTGGCGGTTCCCCGCGACGGCGAGACGTTCCTGGGCGCGGTGCTCTACGCCGAGGCCCGCAGGCCGCGCGCCCTCGCGGACTTCCTGCCCGGCTTCGTCGCCCGCGTGAACGCCGCGGCGAAGAAGGACGTCCTCCGCCTCGGTACGGACGCCCCCTCCTCCGACGGAATCGTTCTCTCCCAGGAAGGCGACTTCCTCGTGCTCGCGATCGGAAACCCGGCCCTCACCGCTTTCCGGAGCGGTCCGTTCACCGGTTCCCCGTTCCATGCCCGCCTCGCCACCGCCTATCGCGACGGCGTCTACCAGATCCTCGCGGCTGACCTCGCGACGCTCGTGGGGAGCTCGGCTCCTGCCGAGGGCACCAAGCACGACGTCCTCGAGCGCCTCGGCGTGCTCGACGCCGAGTCTTTCATCGTCACGCGCAGCGTCACGGGCGACTCCGAGACGAGCCGTGCCGAGCTGGGCTTCGGCCGCGAACGCCGGGGCGTCGCCTCGTGGCTGGCCGCTCCCGCCGCGATGGCGAGCCTCGACTTCATCTCTCCGAACGCGTCCCTTGCCGCGGCCGTCGTGGTGAAGGACCCCTCGGCCCTCGTGGGCGAGCTCTACGAGATCTTCCGGGCCGGCAGCCCCGACTTCGACACCAAGCTCGAGAACGTCGAGCGGGAGCTCGGCATCGACATCCGCAAGGACCTCGCCGCGTCGCTCGGCGGTGAGATCGCGATCGCGGTGGACGGCCCGGTGCTGCCCAAGCCCGCGGTCGAGGTCATCGTCGAGGTGTACGACCCCGCGCGTCTCCAGAACGTCCTCTCGCAGCTCGTCTCCAAGGCCGACGCCGCGCTCCGCAAGGAAGGCAAGCCGGGCCTCGCTCTCGGCACGAAGGCCGTCTCGGGCCGCACGTTCCACACGCTCTCACTCGAAGGCGCGGATCCCTGGCTCTACTGGACGTACGAGAACGGCTTCCCCGTGGCCGCGTCCGACCGCGTCCTCGTGGAGCCCGCGCTCCAGCCCCGGTCCGCGGGCGCGACCCCCCGCCCCCCCGAGGCGTCCCCCCCGCGCCCCCCCGGCAACGG
>CAZXSG010000243.1:0-2063 GCA_964643185.1 uncultured Holophagales bacterium | reverse complement strand
AGGGGCCTTTGACCTCCCAGTCAAACATGAAACGGGTGGTTGGGCCGGGCTCCGGCCCCGGTCCTCGGGGGCGCGGCTCCGCACCTCCGAGGCGTTCCTCTCGCGCCTCCCCGGCAACGGCCCGCTCGACGTTTCGGCGGTGGTGTGGCAGAACCTCGGATCCGTGCTGAGAACAGGAACCCCGCCGTCGCTCGGCTACGCCTGGGGCGAGAAGGATCGCGTGGTCTTCGCCGCCACCAGCGAAGCCGGTCTCCTGGGTGAAGGCCTTCCCGCTCTGATGTCCCTCGCGAAGAGCGCTCAAAGGCGCTGATGACTCAGCCCGTCATCCAGCTCGATGCGCTCTCGGTTCGGTACGGCCGGCGCGAGATCCTGAAGCAGCTCACGGGATCCGTGTCCGGCCGGGCCATCGGGCTGCTGGGGCCTAACGGTGCGGGGAAGACGACGCTGCTCCACACCCTGCTCGGCTTCCTGCCGCCCGCGAGCGGCACGGCGCGGCTCTTCGGGCACGACGTGCAGACCGAAGGGCCGCGGGTCCGTGAGCTGGTGGGCTAAATGCCCGAGAACGACGCGTTCATCGCCGGAATCAGCGGCGTTCGCCTCGTGGCTCTCATGGCCGAGCTCTCGGGGCTGCCGGCCGAGGCCGCTCTCGAGCGGGCGCACGAGGCGCTCTTCTACGTGGGCCTCGGCGAGGCGCGCTACCGCACGCTCGAGACGTACTCCCTGGGCATGAAGCAGCTCGCCAAGTTCGCGCAGGCCATCGTCCACGGACCGCGGCTCCTGTTTCTCGACGAGCCCACGAACGGGCTGGATCCCCCGGCGCGTACGCGGATGATCCGGCTCATCCAGTCGATCGTGAAGACGGGCAAGGTCCAGGTGGTTCTCTCGTCGCATCTCCTCCGCGACGTGGAGGAGTGCTGCGACGAGGTCATCGTGCTCAAGGACGGTCGCATCGTGCAGCAGTGCAACCTCGAGGAGGAGCGCCGCACGAACCGCAAGCTCCTCGAGATCGAGCTGCCTGTCGGCCACGGCGGGGCCGGCCTCGTGGCCGCTCTCAGGGCCGTGGGCTGTGAATGCGCTCCAGGGAGCGGAAGGAAGACGAAGGTCGTGCTGCCCGAAGGCCTCGAGATCCGCGACGTGTACAAGCTCGCCGAGGAGCGCGACGTGCCTCTCCGGCACCTCTCGTTCAAGCGCGACTCCCTGGAAGACATCTTCCTTTCGGCCATGGAATCGGATGCGATCCCTCCACGGATCGCGGCAGGAGCCTGACGTGTCCGTCTTCGATCGTCAGTACCAGATCTGGGAAGGGGAGCGCACGACGCCGCTCGAAAGGCTCCTCATCCTGCCCCGCTACGCATTCCGGGACATCTTTTCGTCGCGCCTCTTCACGGCCCTCTTCACGGCCAGCTTCGGGCCGACCATCGTGGCGTCGCTCCTCATCTGGGTGCGCAACAACGTTTCCCTGCTCGAGAGGCTCGGCCTCCGGGCCTCCGAAGCGGGGCAGCTGCCGACCGCAGACGGCAGAGCCTTCCTCTTCATGTTGTTCCTGCAGCTCTGGTTCGCCGCGATCCTCACCTTCATCCAGGGGCCGGCGCTCGTTTCGCCCGACCTCGTGAACGGCGCCTTGCCCCTCTATCTGTCGCGGCCGGTCACCCGCACGCAATACGTTCTCGGCAAGTTCCTCGTCCTCGCGATCCTGCTGTCGCTCATCACCTGGATTCCACTGTCGTATCTGTTCTTCCTGCAGGCGTCGCTGGCCGGAGGTTCCTGGCTGTTCGAGAACCTCCGGCTGCTGTTCGGCATCGTGTTCGGCTCACTGCTCGCCGTCGCCGTGCTCTCCATCGCGGCTCTCGCGATCTCCGCGTATGCGAAGGCCAAGGCGCTCGCGCGTGCTCTCGCGGCGGGGCTGCTCATCATTCCCGCCGGCTTCGGCGAGTTCCTCAACGAGGTGCTCGACACGCACTGGGGGCGCATGCTGAACGTGGTGGCTTCGCTGGAATCCGTGGCCGCGACCCTCCTGGGCGTACCCCATCGGGTCGAGCTTCCGCTGGCCGGGGGGCTGGTCT
>CAZXSG010000242.1:3101-6355 GCA_964643185.1 uncultured Holophagales bacterium | reverse complement strand
CCCGAGGCCTGTACTACGTCCGTAGCGGCAGCCCCACCAAGGGCAGCAGCGTCAACGGAGCGTGGCTCGCGATCGAGACCGCCACGCCGTCCTATGCCGCGCAGACGGCGACGCAGCGCTATTACCGGCAGCGAATCATCTCCGGCCAGACGGTCACGGGCCACTTCGGGTCCCTGGCTCCGGCCGCTGGCGACTACACGGACGTGAACGGCTACTACTTCGTCGGAACGGCCGGAAGCCGCGTCTCCATCAGCATCGAACGGGCGGACACGACGAAGACCTGGGAGCATCCCGACTCGATCGACCCGGACCTCCATGTGATCGCGCCCGACGGCCTCGTCTACGGCAATCTCTATGCGACCGACAACCGCGCGACTGTCGATCTCAACGCGTCCATCACGAACGCCGTCCTGCCGCTCACCGGCGTGTACATGGTCCAGGTGGGCACGAGCCACGGGGAAGGCCCGTACCGGCTCCACTTCCACTTCGACTCCGTGGCTCCCGTTGGCAGCGCGGACCGGGTGATCCCCATGGCCGGCGTCGGCGCGACGGTTCCCGTGGGCCAGCCCTACAACGTCGCGGCCGCCGTGCTCGATCCGCGTGGGCATCCCGTCTCCTCGGCCAATGTGACGTGGACGACGACCAGCGGAGCGCCCGTCTACGTGAACGGCGCGAGCGGCCTCACGAGCTACGAAGGCATCACGGTCACTTCGCTGCGACTCGATGCGCCCGGTCAGGCCCAGGTGAAGCCGCACGCCGTCGATACGCTCCTCAACCTCGGTGCGATCGCGACCGAGGAGTTCCTCACAGCCCCGCTGCCGAAGTACGACGCCATCGGCAAGGGCCCGCGCTTCGAAGGCCTAGGCAAGGACGGCACGTTCGTGTTCTCGAGCGAGGACTTCCGTGCGCTCCCCGCCCAGACGATCGGCCGCATGCAGGAGTTCCGTGAGCTGGTCGGTCCCAAGGGCGCAAAGGGAGGAAAGGCCGGGCTCGATCGGAGCAAGGCTGACGGGAAGCCGGTCGTTGCCCCGGAGCCGGGTGCCAAGGTCTCCCTGGCGGCCGTGCCCCTGCCGCAGACGACGCTCCTTGAGAATACGTGTGTGAGCCCGACCGGGACGGTCGACATCGCGGCCGTGGACGGCCCGCTGCTCGGCCCCTACACCATCACCGTCACCGATGTGACGGATGTGACGCCGCAGGTCCTCAACAGCGTCGACGGCATCAAGGACATCCTCATTGGCAAGACGCGCCGGCTCCAGATCGACATCAAGGATGCCCAGGGCCAGACACCCACACATCCCGTCTTCGTCCACATGGGGCTGTCGGGAGTCCGTGCGGGTTCTCTCGCGCTCGACCCGCTGAGCCCCGGCTGCCAGGACCTCGTGTTCCTCTGGCACGAGTCGGCTCAGCTTCCCAACGACATCGTCCACTACACGCTGGGCACCCGCGCGTTCCCCGTGGAGTGGATCGCCGACCCGGCCAACCCCGGGCAGATCATTCCCGCATGGGCAATCACGGAGACCCTCGTCACCGAGACCCTGATTCCGGATCCCGACATCACCAAGCAGCGCACGAGCGTCGTGTTCGACGTGAGGCCGCTTCCCGGCAAGCCGGATCACCTCATCCTCTACGACGCGGGCACACGGACGCCCCTGCCGGATCTCTTCAAAGTCTGGCCCGGCTATCCGCTCTCTCCCGCGCTCAACGGGGACTTCGAGGGGCGTGTCAACGCGCGGCACATACTGAGCGAGACGTACCAGCTCGAAGACGTGTACGGCAACACGTGCGCCAAGTATTGGAACGTGTCGAACACGCAGCCCTCCCCGAATCCGGCCAACTTCTTCGTGGAGTTCCAGGCCCAGACCGATGGAATCCACAGCGGGCATCAGTACGCCATCGAGAGCGCATGGAGCTCGTTTCCCCAGTTCCCGAGCGGCACCCTCACCACCCAGCTCAAGGTGAGCTATCCGGCCAACGGAACGGAGTGGGGGGCCGGCGAGGTCACCAAGGTCCTCGCCTTCGAATTCGACGGGACGCCGCAGGCTCCCGCCAGCAAGAAGGTCATCCTCAAGTACACGGCCGGGTACGACGCCATCAAGTCCGACGGAACCCGGGGTGTGGCCGAGGGTCCGTTCCCGATCAGCGTCTCCCCTGGTGCCGAGACGGCCGGATTGCCCAAGACCGACCTCGGCGACACGCCCCGGATGAGCCTCCTTCTCGTGGAAGGGGAGCGTGTGGATCCGTTCCTCACGTCCCAGGGGCTTCCTCTCGAGCCGACTCCGACGGGCAGCGTCGAGTGGACCGGCGGCCAGGAGCCGTTCATCCAGAATCGGACCTTCCCGTACCCGCGACTGCAGTTCGGCAGCTCGAGCCCGTTCACGCTCAGGATCGTCGACAAGTACGGCAACGTAGCGACGGAGGCGGCCTTCACGGTCCATCGAGGGGCTCGGTTCGAGCACCTCTCGGGAACCTGCTCCGCGCCCACGGTCGCCAGCGTTGGTGGTAGCGTGAGCGGCGTGACCGCGCCTTGTGGCTACTTCGGCATCGAGCTCACCAAGGCTCCGCTGGCGCCGGGGGAATACGGGATCGACGTCGTGTCGGAGGACCAATCCTACGAGGTCCGGCATGGGGCGAATCGTTGGACGGACGCAACGGTCGGAGGCCGCTTTCAAGGATCTTTTACGATTTGCCTGGCCGAAGGCGGCGAGTTCCTTGACTCAGACTTCCGGCGAGTTTCTCCCTTCGTTGTCGATTCGACCGCGGATGCCATTCTAAGAGTTACTGATTCAGCAAAATCTCCGACGCTTGATCTCCTTCTCCGCTCCACTCATGAAGATGGAGAGATCGTGTCTGAAGGCGTTCCCGCCCGCCTCACACGAGTGGGCCTATCGAGGACATTCCTCTCACCTCTGACACTCGTCTCCCAAACCACACTCTCCGCGAGTAGATCGCTCCTCACAAACTTGCCCACGCTGACAGTGCCCATCGGCTATGGGCTGATCGCGGCGGTAGACCTACTTGGAGCACAAAGAGCAAAGTCGGCTGAAGTATCTCGAGTCAAGTTGAAAGCCCGCTTCCTAACCCGCGCCCCCGATGTCGGCCCACCCCCTGTCACGCCCACGCCATCGCCTGACGGGGATCCGGCCAAGGCCGGCATGTTTCAGCAAACCTCGATCGAAACAAACTCGGGTGCCTATAGCCAAACGGTTGGAGCGTACGTCGAGGTCGTCTGGGTCGAGATTGAAGCACTAGAT
>CAZXSG010000242.1:0-3091 GCA_964643185.1 uncultured Holophagales bacterium | reverse complement strand
AAACGGCACGCCTCTGGGAATTAGCGAGAATCTCAACACGTCATATGTTTCGGGAAGCGACGCGTTTTATGACTTCGGAAATTACTACTCTGGCGGTGGTACCTTCCTTAGGAACTCAAAGGGCATGATCATTCAGGGGCCAGTCCGGGGCGACCCTCGGCACGTGGAGTTTGTCGATGGCCGGGTCCGGCTTGCTCTTCGGTCGGCTGCCTTTGCTCGATGGGCACAAGCCGCTGGGCAGCCGCCAAGCAAGGTCCGCCCGCCCTACAGCAGCGCAGAAGATGCAGCCATCGTGCGCTTTCACCCGGTCGCCAGCGCGACGCGGCCCTCTCCAATCGTCGCAGAAACGGAGCTGCGTGTCGCCCAGTGGGTAGATGAGCGGACCTATTCCCACCGACCCGCCGATCAGCCTCAGTGGACCGACGGGAGCAATTTCCTTCTGGACTGGCTTGAAGCGAAGTCCCTCGACTACCTCGCGAGTATCCCCGATAGTGCGCCTCAGGAGATCCGTGAGGCGCGCGATGCGGTTTGGAGCGTTGATCAGGATTGGAGCTCACCTTCAGGCTGGGCTGGAAAGGTAATTCCCGATGCTCCGTGTCCCGCGCCCTGCTCGGGTGGAAGTCAAAGTCACCATACAATCATCTTGAATGCGACGACGGAGTCTCTCCGTCGTCCGGGAACTGCTCCAACGGCACCAGGCAACTACGTTGGCCTCCGGTATACCTACCTGAGCGCTGACCAACTTCCGTCCCTCATGCTCCATGAGGCCAGGCATTGCTGGCAACTCACCTATTCAAAGGACGTTTGTGCGGATCGCGACGGCGATCTTCTTGTTGACGTGGGTGGCTGTGTGCCTTTGAGCGCCACTGAACAAATTGACTCCGCAAATTGGACGGCTGGAGGCCAGAATCCAGAGGGCGCTTTCCTCGGCCCTAGCGTTCGAGACGAGGGAAGCCGAAGTAAGACGGTCGCTGGGTTCGAACGCAACGCCGTACGGTTTGAGGTGGCGACGGGCGGGCTTGGCAGCCTTCAGTGTGGCTACCACTCGCTTGTCTCGATTTCCGGCAACAATCAAGCCGGCGCGGCGGGTACGGAAGCTGCACAGCGTCTGGTAGCTGAAGCCAAGTGGAACACGAGTGCGGGAGGAACTGCAGAACTAGCACTCCTTGAGGGTGTTGCTGTTCTCGTCGAAGTCGTCGACTCAGCGAGCAACGGTGCGCTTGTGGCCGACTCCCGAGTGACGCCGCCCAGCTGGAGTCCGTCGTTCGTCGGACTAGTTGGGGACGACGGAAGGCTTGATGCGCGCCTTAAGTTCGGAACCAAGGCTACGCAAGTGAGAATGAGTATCGTCCCGTCGGCGCTGCCGCCCTGCGATCAGATAGCGATCGCGCCCGTAACTTTTTCCGCAACTACTCAGTGATTGAAAGGAAGATTGTGGCAAGACGACTTTCGCCATTTATCGCGGCTATCCTCTCGGTAGCCCTCCAAGAGGGAGCCTCCGCCTCATCGCCGCCCCGCATTGAGCCGCTGAACCAGAATTCCGCTGCCCTCGCGAACGCGCTTCGAGATAGCGAGGAGACTCGCGACAATCAGCCCATTCAGGAGATTCTCCGTATTGGATTGGAGCAGCAGAGTCTAGTCGAGCGTGAGCAGGTTATTTCGGTTGTCTTTCGAAACACCATGAACCCACGATTGAAGGAATGCGTCAAGGTACTACGGGAGTACAGTAGCCGAGACCTCGATTCCGAAAGGATAATGCGGCTCGCGGACGAGATAGAGTTCTTGAATTCCACGAAGTCAGCGCGGATAGACGTTTACCGCCGCGCGTTGGACGACGGATTTGCAGGCGTGGGCACCAACGGCTGGGGGATTACAAGGGTTCGTGCTATGTGGAGCGTTGCATCAGAGGGGATTGGCGATCTTCGTGCCTCCTTGGAGGTCGCAGGAAAAAAGCTCACGTCCGCGGAAAGACGGAGGATTGTCGTGGGCGAGGCGCTGGCACTACTAGATCTCAGCGCCGGCGAGGGGAACACTGGTGGGATTGACGTAGCGCTCGAAAGGCTGACGAACATGCCGAGCAGCAAACTCAGTGACGGGATGAGCCGAGATGATGACTTCAGAAATGCCGTCACCGGGATTGCAAGGGGAGCCTGCCCGACCCGAGATCCACGAGAGGCCTGGGGCTCTGCGGAACGTTGCAAGAGCGTTCGAGCGGTCGTGGAAAGGCTGCAGAATGCCATTGATTCACCGAAGAGGGGCGCGCTTTCAACAGACAGTGTTGCTGCGAAGCCCACATGGCTAGACGAACTGCGGGTGATTTCCTTTCAGTAGAGAGCCTGGTTTTTGGGGTGACTGGTCCGGTGGTGATTCAGTCGCTAGAATTCCCCAACTCGTTGGGGTGCCTTTCCCGTTCTCCTTCACCGTCCCTCCCCCGACGGTCTCGTTGCTGACGCTCGCCACGGCGAGCTTCTACGGCGGAGGCTCGGGTACCGCGACGGTGACACTGAATGGCACGGCGCCGGCCGGGGGCTGGGTGGTCGATCTCGTGTCGACCTCGAGCTCGGCGGTCGTGCCGTCTACGGTCACGGTTCCGGCGGGCGCGCGGAGCGCGACTTTCCCCATCGCGACGAGCCCCGTCGCAGGCAATGCGGTCGCCACGATCACTGTAGGGGTGCAATGGGAGTGTGGAGCGGATCCGAGGGCCTCATGACGAGACCGCGAGGTCTGCGTGCAGACCAGGAATCGTTGGAGTAGGCGCACCTCGTACGTCGCGCGCGGGTTCGGCGCCCGTGATCGATCAGGTTCTGGTGCCGCGGAGCGGCGCCCCGCTCGGGGCGGGTGCTCTACGCGGCCTTGCGGCGGAACACTGGCAGACCGGGGCCGATGTGCTCGACCTCAAACCGCGGGAAAGGCACGACCTCTCCGGGCTTCCCCCTGGGCGGCGGTGTCGCAGTGAGATGAGCCGGCGGGAGCCTCAGGAAGATCTCGGCCGGAGTCGCACCGCCGAGTCCGGAGTGCGGACGGAAGAACGTGTAGTGGGTGAGGGCGAGCTGCAGGTCTCGTTCGAGGTCATGCTTCACCAGGCGGCGGA
>CAZXSG010000241.1:4933-6363 GCA_964643185.1 uncultured Holophagales bacterium | reverse complement strand
AAGCGCAGGCCCGCGAGGCGCCGCTCGGTCTGCGCCAGCTCGGCCACGGGCGGGTTGGGCGGCGGATCGAGCAGCGCGAGGCGCGCGCCACCGGGCGCCAGCATCGTCACGGGCGCGAGCGGCGCGTCCACGAGGGCCGCGAGCTCGGGCGGAGGCGTGCGGTAGCCCCCGGCCAGGAGAGGTGCGGCAGCGGCCAGGGAGGTCGTGAGCGCGAGGGCGGCGAGACGGTCGAAGCGCATCCGTGGAGGATATGTCGTTCCCCGAAAACGCCTCCTGCGTGCGGACCGTCACCAGCACGAGGCCGCTCGCGCATGCGCATGCGCTGAGCGCATCGAAGCGTCCGCTCTACCTTTCGGGCAGCCCGGCTCCTCTGTCGAGCTGGCACCGAAAGGAACACATGAAGCAGGCTCTTCTCACCGCAGTCCTCCTCCTCGGCTCGACGCTTCCCGCGAGCGCTCAGCAGTGCACGCCGATCACGTCGATTCCGACCACCATCACCACCAGCGGGAACTACTGCCTCACGCAGCACCTGGCGATGCTTCAGACCACCGGCGACGCGATCACGGTCGCGGCGAGCTATGTCTCGATCGACCTCAAGGGCTTCGAGCTCGCCGGCGCGCAGATCCCGTCGTCGACGAGCTACGGCATCAGGTCCTACGGCCAGACCGACATCACGATCCGGAACGGCAGCCTGCGCGGCTTCTGTAACGCCGTCTCTCTCGACGGCGCGGTGGGCGCCTCCCGGAACCACCTCGTGGAGAACCTCCGCATCTTCAATGCTCTGTACAACGGAATCCGCGTCTCGGGCCAGACCTCGATCGTGCGTTCGAACGAGATCCTCGGCCTGGGCGGCACCACGTCGCAGGGCTCCTCGCCGACGATCACGGGCATCGCCGTCTTCGGCAACCGGAACGTCGTCGAGAGGAACGAGATCGCGTCGTGGGTGGCGGGCAGCTCGTCCGTCGGGATCCTCATCAACCCCTCACTCAACACCCAGATCCACCAGAATCGCGTCCTCGAGGCCGGCACCGGCATCTACGTCGGCGCGAGCTCGGGGGTCCTCGTGACCGGAAACTGGATCACGGGCGGGACGTTCGGCGTGTACTACGTGCATGCCTCCGGGAGGAACCGCGACAACCTGACACTCGGCGTCGCGAATCCCTTCACCGGAGGCGTGGATGCCGGGAACAACCTCTAGCTCCCGGCCCCTCGCGTCGCGCCGCCTCTACTTCGCCATGCGGACGACGACTCGCGCGTCCTCGCTCTTCGCCCGGGCGACCATGCGGACGTGGTCGACCTTGCGGCCGTCCCTGAAGTCGAGGAGCTCGTAGAGGCCCTTCTTCAGCGGCTTCTCCCCGAAGTCGACGACTTGGGCGTTGCCGTTCTCGAACACCACCCCGGCGAAGTTGATCTCGACCCGGCCGGTGACG
>CAZXSG010000241.1:0-4923 GCA_964643185.1 uncultured Holophagales bacterium | reverse complement strand
AGAGCCGTGCCCCGGCTGTCCACGTTCAGGGAGAAGTCGGTCCAGCCGTCCTCGCGTTCGAGGGACTCGCCGTCCTCCCACACGAGGACGTCCTTGTGCGGAGCCGTGGCCACGACGACCGCCCCGAACGCCACGGCAGGCAGGTACACGGCGGGCTCGACCCGGAACGTCACGCGCGGCGCGCGCACCACGACGTGCGGCATCGGCCGCCGGATGGGGAAGCCGGTGCGCACGACGACCTTCGTGTGCCGGCCGCGCACCACGACACGGCCGCCCGCCTCGGACGGGGGCGCTATGGCGAGAGTCATGAGAACCAGGACGAAGAGTGTGAGTGCTCGTTTCATGGGAATGTCCCTCCGCTCGCAACGACGCTCGCAGAGGGCCGTCTGCTTACCTGGCCTCGACCTCCCTGTGCGGGCGGTCACCAGTCCGCGGTTCAGCTGTTCAGCGCGACACGATCTCCTTCACGACCACGAGCCCGCCATGCTTCGCATGAGGATGCGCCCGAGCGATGGCCTCGGCCTCGTCGAAGGTTGAGGCCCCCACGATGAAGTAGCCGAGAAGGTCGGGCGCTTCGGTGGGACCCACGAGCCGGCTCGCGTCCCCGAGCTTCTCGCCGTCCACGAGCAGTCCCGACGCGGCCTGCTCGCGCATCCAGTTCGTGTACTCGCGCACGAAGGCCGCTTCTTCCTCGGCTGAGACCGGTGGCTTCATCTCCCCCCGGTAGAGCAGCAGCACGTAGCGCGAGGCCGGGCGTCTCGCGGCTCGTCCGAGCGCCCCACGAAGATTCCCGCGGCGAAGAGGACCAGCGCCGCAGCGAGAGCGAGGAGCGCGGGCAGCACGCGCCTTGCGCCGCGCGGCCGGACGAGCCCCTCCGCTCGCAGAGCGGCGAGCACCCGTTCCTCCAGCTCGGCCGGAGGACTCCCCTCGCGCGGTAGCGCCGACAGCGCCGCGAGGAGAGGCGCGTCGTCTTCGCGTTCCTTCATGAGATTCCTCCCGAGAGCCTCTCGCGCATGCGGGCGCGGGCCCGGGAAAGCTGGCTGCGCGCCGTTCCCGGCTCGATGCCGAGGAGCGCGCCGATCTCCTCGTGGGTGTAGCCCTCCACGTCGTGGAGGACGAGGACCTCGCGAAAACCGTCGGGCAGCTCCCGGAGCGCGCGCTCCAGGTCCACGCCGCCCGCGCCCTCGCGGGTAGGGCCCGGCAGCTCATCGGAAAGGGCGTCCACCGGGCGCCTCCGCCGGAGCGCCTCGCGGCAGCAGTTGACGAGGATGCCCGAGAGCCAGGTCGAGAGCGCGGCCTCACGGCGGAAGCCCGGAAGCTGACGAAGCGCGCGGAGGAACGTCTCCTGCACCGCGTCCTCGGCCTCGCCGCGGTCCGCGAGGAGCCGCTGCCCGAGGAGCACCAGGCGACCCGCATGCGCGCGGAACAGCGCGCGGAACGCGTCCTCGTCTCCGCGGAGGAGCCGCGCGACCAGAACCTCGTCGGGGCCTCCGCTCACGGCCCGCATGGTCTCCATCCCTTCTGTGTGACGCAAGCGGTGCGAAACGTTGCATGCAGCATTCGACGGCTCGAGGGCCACTCAGGGGAAAGGAAAGGAGCTCCCATGCGACACAGCGTTCTTCCTCTCGTCGCCCTCACGGCGCTCGCCCTCCAGGCCGCGCCGCAGGAAACGAAGCCCGCAACCGGTCACGAGGAACATGCCAAGCCCGCTGCGAACGTCGGGACAAAAGCCGTGTCGACTCCGGCGCGCCGGGCTTTCGACCGCATCAAGGCGCTCGAAGGCACGTGGCGCGGCAAGAGCACCAAGGGCTGGACCGACCACGCCACCATCCAGGTCATCGCCGGAGGCTCGGCCGTCGTCTCCACGTCGGACTTCGACGCGCACAAGGGCCAGACGATGGTGACGGTGTTCCACCTCGACGGAGAGAAGCTCATGCTCACGCACTACTGCGTGGCGAAGAACCAGCCCCGCCTCGTGGCGACGACGATCTCCGAGGACGGAGCGAACATCGGCTTCACGTTCCTGGACGGCACCAACCTACCCACCCGCGACACCGGCCACATGGACCGCGCCGAATACCGATTCGATTCCTCGTCCGCGTTCACGACCCGCTGGTCGTGGTACGAGAAGGGCGGCGAGAAATGGTTCGAGGAGATCAAGATGGAGCGCGTGCCGGGCTGAACGATCACAGCTTCAGACGAAGGATCGCGCTCTTCTTCAGCTTGCCGGCCTCGACGCGTCCCTGGTTCGCGCGAAGGCTGTCGAGGTTGCTGGCCCCCACGTAGTGGAGCTCGTCTCCCACGAGGACGCCGGTCGTGGGTGCATCGTGGTCCGGGTGCCTCTGCTCGAGCACCCGGACGCGCGTCACCTTCGACAGCGACGCGTCGAGATCGCCGCGGACGACGCGCTCCACCGGCCCGGCCGAGTTCTGGATGGCAACGAGCATGCGGCCCCGCACGTAGAGCCCATCCACGCCCGCGAGGGATTCGTTGGGCGGCAGCTTCACGAGCCCGCTCCGCTTCGTCGCGACGTCCACCCAGCGGATGCCGCGCCGGTGGTCCACCACGAAGAGCCGCGCGCCGTCATCGGAAATCGCGATGCCATTGAGAAAGCCGCCGGCCTCGAGGAACTCTTCCGCCTTCGTCGCGCCCTTGCGGAGCACACAGACGCTGGTCTCGCAGGTGAGATACACGTCGCCGTTCGGCGCCAGCACGAGGTCGTTGAATCCAAGGGGCTGCCTGGGCGGGTCGTAGTGGGCCACCAGCGCGCCGGTGTCGACGTTGAAACGGTGCAGAGCGCCGTGCTTCTCCGTACCGGACTCGGGCTTTCTCATCGGCGGCGAGTTGCCGTTGTACGACGTGACCCACAGCTCCCGCGCCTTCGGGTCGAGCTTGATGCCGATGACGCCCCAGAGCCCGTCGCGTCCTTCTGAAACGAGGTCGCTCGCGCGGCCCTGCTCGTCGACCTTCACGATCTTCCGCTGGTACATGCTGCCCACGTACCAGACCTTCGCTTTTGCGTCCCAGGCCACGCTCTCGGGCAGGATCTCCGCGTCCTGGAGCACGAAGGCTCGCGTGCTCTTCACGAACGGCCGGCCCGCCTCCTCGAGCTTCACTCTGAGCTTCCTGTAACGGGGCGCCCCGTCCGGTCCCGAGAACGCCTCGTCGAGCTTGGCGAGGTCGGGCTGGATGCGGAAGGCCGCGGCCTTCTCGAGAACGGCCAGCCCGTCGGCGGCCGAGCCCGGGCGCGCCAATGCCTCGGCCAGCGCGAACAGGATGCCTGTGTTGTCCGGCACCTCGGCCGCCGCCGCGCGATACGGCGCGACGGCGTCGGCGGGACGCTTCTCTGCGAGAGCCGTGCGGCCGCGCGCGAGCAGCTCTTCGAGATCCTCTCCCAGGAGCACCGGTTCAGCGGCAAAACAGAACACCGCACACAGGGCAGCTCGGATCCGCATGGACACCTCAGAGCCTCTTACGATCCCGGGGAGAACCGGTTTCGCCAGGATTCCGGGATCGTGGCGTTCCGTCCCACAATCGAACAGGATTCAGGAAAATCGAGCGCGGCAGGCTGGCACACGGCGTGCGGAGGGGGGCGGAGCAGGAGACCAAGAATGCGCGACACGATCCTCGCCGACCTCCGTCTCGCGTGGCGCACCCTGCCGCGGGCCAAGGGATTCCTGCTGGCGGCGCTTCTCTCGCTCACGCTCGGCATCGGCAGCGTGTCGACACTCTTCTCGCTCGTCCATGCGGTGGTCTTCGCCGAGCTTCCCTACCGCGACGCGGACCGGCTCGTCGACATTTCCGAGCAGAACCCCGCGGCCCTCTGCGCGGGCTGCGCCGTCGGCATGTCGTGGCCCGCCTACGACGCCCTCACACGGAACGCGGCTTCCCTCGAGAGCCTCGGCGCGGCGATCGAGGCCCAGGCGGTCGTCGAGGGAACCAACCCCGAGCGCATCTCGTTGGCCTTCGTTTCGTCCTCGCTGTTCCCGACGCTCGGCGTCGAGCCCATTCGGGGTCGCGGGTTTACGACCGCCGAGGACACGGGGGACGGGGCGGACGTCGTCCTCGTTTCCCACGGTCTCGCGCTGCGGCGGTTCGGCGGCCTCGAGGTCGTCGGGAAGGACCTGATCGTCGACGGCCGCCCCCTCCGCATCACGGGCGTCCTGCCGCGAGGCTTCCGCTACCCCGAACGCGCGGAGCTCTGGCGCCCTCTCTCGGCTCATGCCGCAACCCTCGCTCCCGACGACCGCGGCCTCACCGTCGTGGGCCGCCTCGCCTCCGGCACGAAGGATCTCGCGCTCGCCGCCGAGCTCGCGTCGTTCGGCAAGGGCCTCGCCGAGGCCTGGCCCGCCACGCAGACGGGCTGGACCGTCGCCGCCGTGAGCCTCCGCGACGACCTCCTCGTCGACTCGGGCCCGCCGTTCTATCTGCCGTTCGCAGCCGGGCTCCTCGTGCTCCTCGTGGCGTGCGCGAACCTCGCGAACCTCCTCCTCGCGCGCGGCCTCTCGCGACAGCGGGAGCTCACGCTCCGCCTCGCGCTCGGCGCCACCCGCTTCCAGATCGCGCGGCAGGTGCTCGTGGAGAGCCTGCTCGTGTCACTCGCGGGCGGCGCGCTCGGCCTCCTTCTCGCCACGCAAGCGCTGCCGCTCGTGACGAAGCTGCTGCCCGCGGGCCTGCCCTTCTGGATCGACATCCGGCTGCATCCCGCGGTGCTCGCGTTCACGGTCGCGCTCTCCCTGGCGACGGGCGCTCTCTTCGGCCTGCTGCCCGCCCTCGCGGCCTCGCGGCAGGATCCGGCGCGGGCGCTCAACGACGGCGGCCAGGGCGCCACGTTCTCGCCCGCGAAGGAGCGCTTCCGGAGCGCGCTCGTGGTCGCGCAGGCCGCGCTCGCGCTCGCGCTCCTCTCGGGTGCCGGACTCCTCG
>CAZXSG010000240.1:0-6364 GCA_964643185.1 uncultured Holophagales bacterium | reverse complement strand
GCTCGGGCTGCCGCCCGCCGCGGGCGCATCGTTCCTTCTGCCCGCGCTCATCGGCGCGGGTCAGGAGGCCGACCTCCTGCTCTCGGGCGAGAGCATCCCAGCGCATCTGGCCGAGGAGCTCGGCCTCGTGGACGTCCTCGTCGAGGCCGGCCCGGCGCTCCCTCACGCGCTCCGGCGCGCGGCGCTCTATGCCGAACGCTCGTCCCCCGCGCTCGTCGCCACCCGGAAGGCTCTCTTCCGCGGCCGCGAGGCGGCTCTGTCTGCGGCGCTCGAGGACGAGATCCTCGCGGCCGTGGATCTCTTCAGGAGCGGCGAGACCGCGCGCCGCCTCACGTTCCGCACGAAACGAAAGGAGTCTCCGGAACCCTCATGAAGTTCTCCCTCAAGCTCTCGAAGACCGTCCACGCCCTCGCCCGGGCGGTCCGAACGGACCGCCTTAGGCAGTCCTGCCTGACTGCCCTGGTGGCGCTCGGCTCGACCCTCCCCGCAACGTCGCTGCTCGCTCAGGGGACGACTGCGGCACCCGCCGCCCCCGCCGCCGCCGCTACGCCGTCGATCAAGCCGTTCGAGGTCGCGAAGATCGCGGGCGGCAAGGACGACCAGACCGGCGGCATCTGGTACGGCCGCTTCGGCCCAACGAATTGCTCATGGATCGAGCTGGGCGACGGCGTCATGGTGATCGACACGTCGGCCACGGTTCAGGATGGCGCCAACCTGGCCGCGCAGATCCGCGAGACCACGAAGGGCAAGCCCATCAAGTGGTTCGTGCTGACTCACCTTCACGGTGACTCGAACGGCGGCCTGAACTCGTTCATCCCGACCGACGCGATCGTCTTCACGAACGCGCGGGTGGCGCCCACGGTGTCCTTCGCGCTCTCCGACCAGGGCCGCTCCGCGAAGATCCCCACGGTCGTCGGGGTCGCCGACAAGATCCGCGTGCTCTCGGGGAAGAGCTGGGTCGAGCTTTCGGTGCCGAAGGGCAACGCGCACACCGACGCGGACCTTTGGGTCTATTCACCCCAGGCCGGGATCACGTGGGTCGGAGACCTCGTGACGCCCACCCGCTGCCCGATGATGTCGGACCCCAACTGTGACCCCGCGGGCTGGCTCACCGTCCTGGACGAGCTGGATTCCCTGGGACCCAAGGTGTTGATCCCCACCCGCGGCGACGCGGCGATCTCGCCCTCTCTCGACAAGCGGGTTCCCGACGTCACCGCCGAGATCTTCGCGACACGCAAGTACATCAAGGACGTCGTCACGGTCCTCCGCGACCTGAAGAAGAAGGGCGCTCCGGAGGCCCGGGTGGCCGGTGAGCTCGCCACGAAGAGGGTCGGCGAGTACTGCCCCGCTCAGCTGGACGCCGTGAACGCTCAGGGGCTCTACCGCCGGCTCGGGACCGATGGGAAGTTCACCGCCCCCCCGAATCCCGCCGCTGCCGCGGGAGCTCGGCCCAACACACCCAACGCTCCCGGCACGAAGGCTCCCGCGGCGAAACCGCAGGTCAAGAACTAGCCGGATAACCCAAACGAAAAGGTCCCGACTCATTTGCGAGCCGGGACCGGATCTCGTTCCCCCGAACCTTTCGCCGCTCGAAGAGACGGCGGTTGGGGGGTCCGCTATGTGGGGCCGCGTCCGCAGCCCGCTTTTTTTGTGGCCGCACTCGCCGTAGGCCGAGCCGGTCACGGGATCACACGGGGCCCTCAGGCTTCCATGGGGCTCATGAGTTCCTTGGGGTTCCTTGGGTCTTGGGTCTCTTGGTCGCCTGGGTTACCGGGGTTTCCAGTGCTTGTCAGGTTCAAGGGGCTCAATGGGCTCAATCGACTCAATGGGGCTCATGGCTATCCGTGGAGGACTGATCCCTGATCCCTTTCCTTTCATGGATCAGGAGATCCGAGATAGGGGATGAGGACGAGCATTGTGGCTCTTGGCATTGGAGATCAGGGCCTGGGCTTATCGGGAAGTGCCTGCCAAAGAGCTCCGTGTGACGTGGACAAACATGGTTCCCACATGGGCCCCTGTCAAGGGACGCGGCGATGTTGGGCCTCGATCGTCGTCTGAATTCCACCGCGGGCCGTGAACACTCCTCGCACCGTCAGGCGCTTCGGCTGGAGAGCCGCGACGAGGTCCTCGAGGACCTTGTTCACCACGTTCTCGTTGAAGATGCCGAGGTTCCGGTACGCGAGCAGGTACTCCTTGAAGGACTTCAGCTCGACGCAGCTCTTCTTCGGAACGTACGTCACGACGAGCGTCGCGAAGTCGGGGAGGCCGGTCTTCGGACAGATCGAGGTGAACTCCGGGATCGTGATGACGATCTCGTAGTCGCGGGGATACTGGTTGGGCCAGGTGTCGAGCGCAGGCAGCACGGCATCGACTCCCGAGGCGGCGTGATCGTCGGTGTACCCGGTCCGGGTCGTCTTCCTCATGGTCCGCTCAGGATATCGCCGCGCCGGAACGGCCGGGCACACCTTGTGCGAGACTCTTCCGCTATGGCCATGAACCCGGAAAAACGCAAGGCGCTCTGGAAAGACATCCGCCAGCTCCTCCTGATGGCGACCATCATCCTCACGGGCCGCTCCGTCCTCGCCGACTGGTACGTCGTGCCCACGGGCTCGATGAAGCCCACCATCCTCGAAGGCGATCGCGTCTTCGTGTGGAAGTCGGCCTATCAGGTGCGCGTGCCCTTCACCAAGGTGCGCCTCTTCACGACGGGCACGCCCGATCGCGGAGACGTCGTGGTGGTGCGCAACCCGGACGGCGGGAGCGTGCCCTTCGTCAAGCGGCTCATCGGCCTTCCCGGCGACGTCATCGAGCTGAAGGACGAGTACCTCTTCGTAAACGGAAAGGCCATGAAGCTCGATCTGCTCTCCCCCGTCGAGCTTGCAGACGGCGAGCGCGTGCTCCTGGGCACCGAGACGCTCATCGCCCGCACGCACCCCGTGCGCATCCTGCCGGATCGTCCCGCCCTCCGCACGTTCGGACCCATCACCGTACCCGAGGGCGAGGTGTTCCTCATGGGCGACAACCGCGACGAGAGCCGCGACGGGCGCTTCTTCGGCACCCGCCCCGTGAAAGATCTCCTCGGCCGCGCCGTGGGCGTGATGTGGAGCTGGAACCCGGAGTTCACGAAGGGACCGCGCTGGAACCGCATCGCCCGTCCCTTCGTCGAGAAGTCCGGACCGGAGACGCCGACTTCCTGAGGTGGTCAGCCCGCCTGAACCCAGGCGGGCGCGAACGCCCTGAGAATCGAGGTGCGGTCTTCGGACCGCACGCGCGCCGACGCGACGACCGCCAGCGTCTTTCCCGCGTGGCGCGCGGCCAGCACCTCGAAGCCCGAGACGGTTCCCTTCGCCACCTCGACGACCTCGCCCGTCGCCGTCCGGAGCGCCTCGCCGACGGCGAGCGCGCCGGCCGGGAACCGGCCTCCGTCCCGGGTCACGAGAACCGACACCAGCCCTTGCGGCGTGGCGTCTTCCCGAGACCTCACAACGAAGTGGAGCACGGTGCCGCCCGCGCCGCATCGGTGCGCCTCCACGACCCGGAAGCCGGGCAACGCTTTCGTCATCTCGAGGAGCGCGGGCTCGTAGGCCGGGCCGGAGCCCGCGACGAGGTCTTGCTGCGAGGGCGGGGGGCCTGCCCAGTGATGGCTGAGGGTGCACCTCCGCTGTGTCGCGATCGCGACCCCGACGTCCTCGCGCGCCGCGAAAGCCACGCCCGCAGGCGCCCTCTGCGGCTCCGCCCGTTCCGGGCTACGCACCTGCTGTAGCTCCGGGCGTTCCGCCCTACGCACCTGCGCGAAGCGGCTGATACCGATCCCCGTCGCGAGAAGAGCCGCAGCGGCCATGAGAAAGACCGGGAGGCGCGGACGGCTCCGGGATACCGGGGTTTCCCGCAGGCGAACGCGAAGACGCTCCTCGAAGCCCTCCCCCGGGCCCGGCTCAGCGGCCGCGAGCCTTCGCACCGTGCGCCGCAGCTGCTCGCGTGCGGCGAGCTCCTCGCGGCAGGCGGGGCAGCGCTCGACGTGCTCGAGGATCTCGTGGTTCGATTCCACCGTGAGCTCGCTTGCGAGGTAGGAATCCAGGACGCGCAGAACCCGGCCGCAGCCATGGTCCCTGAGGTTCGATACGGCCTTCATCGGCCCTTCCCTTCGATGGTCTCGTCCCGGCTGGACGCCTTCGGCGCGAGGCTCGAGCCCGCGAGCTTGGCGCGCAGCGAACCGCGGGCCCGGGACAAGCGGGACATGACCGTCCCGATCGGAACACCGAGGATCCCGGCAATCTCCTTGTAGCTCCACTCCTCGACGTCGGCCATCTGGAGCATGGTGCGGTGCTCGGGTGTGAGGGCGAGGAGAGCCGCCGCCACCTCCTCGTCGCGAACCTCCGTGGGGGTCGTCTCCACGGCGGGCAGCGTGTCGGCGAGCCTCTCCTGCTCCTCCTCTCCGAGAAGGACCGGGAATCTCTTCCTCAGTCGCTGCTGGTTCACGTTCCACAGGATCTTGTAGAGCCAGGCCCGGCCGTTGGTTCCGGGAGAGAAGCGCTCGAAGCTCTTCCAGGCCTGCAGGAACACCTCCTGCGAGAGATCCTCCGCCTCGGCCGCCCGCCGCGTGAGCCGCATCGCCGCCCGGTAGATCTCCGTGAGGTGGACCAGCATTTCCGACTCGAACGCGACACGGGCGCGCTCTTCGGCGGCGTCACGACGGAAGCTCATCAGCACGGCACTCCATGAATCGGATGCCGCTGCAGCCTATTCCGTGTCCCGGGTCATCCCGGCGGGTCGAAAATTAAGCAAGAGTCGACAGGCGGGTCCAAGGGGATACCACACTCCCGGGTCTCGTTCTGAGCCGCAACGGCCAATGCCCTGGGCGTAAATATCTGATAACAAATGGGTTGTGTAACTTGACCCGGCTGGCATCAGAGCCGCATGCCGCACGCCGGAGAGGAACTACATGCTCACACTCCGGAGATTGGCCCAGGCGTCCCTTTCGACCCTGCTCGTTCTTTCCTTCGCCGCCTCTGCGGCCGTCGATCCCCGCGAAGCCGAGAGGGAACGCGAGGAGCTGGCGAAGAGCCGGGGCGAGTCCCTCGATCATGCCGCGCGCAGGGCTCAGGCCTTCCGCGACATGTACGCGGACGAGTTCGGCCGCGTGGACCCCGAGCAGAAGCTGCGTGCGGCCCACATCCTCCAGATCGAGTCCCGCCAGCGCGACGCGCAGGCGATCGGCGGCTCGAACTTCGTGAACATCGGCCCCACGAACTTCGCCGGCCGCGTCTCGGTGGTCACCGTGGATCCCAACAACTCGGCGATCGTCTACCGCGGAACGGCGGGCGGCGGCGTGTGGAAGTCCACCGACAGCGGCTCCACCTGGAACGTGCTGACCGATTCGCTCGGCGACCTTTCGATCGGCGCCGTCGCGGTGGCCAAGACCAACTCGAACCTCGTCTATGTCGGAACGGGCGAGGGCGCCCTCGGCATCGACGGCATCAACGGCATCGGCTTCGTGAAATCGACGGACGCGGGCGCCACCTGGTCGCTCCCCATCAGCGTCTCGGCGACGAAGTTCTTCGAGCTCGACATCCACCCGACGAACGCGAACGAGATCCTCGCGGCCACGACCGTGGGCATCCAGAAGTCCACCGACGGCGGCGCGACCTGGGTGACGAAGTTCTCGACGTACGCCGGCACGGACCTCATCCGCATTCCGGGCTCGCCGTCGACCATCGTCGCGACCGCCTGGGACGTGACCTCGGCGAGCCCCACCTGGAAGGGCTTCGGCTACCGCTCGACCGACTCGGGTGAAACCTGGACGCAGGTGATCAACCCCGGCACCGCGCCCTGGAACGCCGACAACGGCCGCATGTCGCTGGCCGTGGCGCCCTCGGCCCCGAGCACGCTGTTCGCGATCGCCGCGAGCGCTGCCGGCGATTCCCGCGGCTGCGCCTCGTCGCCCGTCGACCAGTGGGGCATCTACCGCTCGACCGACGCCGGCCTCACCTGGACGTTCCGCTCGAACCCCGTGACCGGCTCCTGCGGCAACTTCAGCTCGATCCTCTCCGGCCAGGGCTGGTACGCGAGCACGATCTCCGTGGATCCCGCCAACGCGAACATCGTTTACGCCGGCGGCCTCGACACGTGGAAGTCCACCGACGGCGGCGCGACGTTCGTGAAGCGGTCGTCCTGGTCGGCCTCGCCGAGCGCCTCGAACTACGTGCACGCCGACATCCACGACATGGCCTGGATCGGCACGACGCTCCTCATCGGCAACGACGGCGGCATCAACCGCACGACCGACGGCGCGTCCACGTTCACGAACCTCAACACCAACGTCGTGACCCGGCAGTACTACAACATCGCCGTCACCCCCGCGAAC
>CAZXSG010000239.1:0-6394 GCA_964643185.1 uncultured Holophagales bacterium | reverse complement strand
AATCGATGGTGCCAATGGCGCGCAGGGAGCGACAGGGCCTGCGGGACCTTCGGGTCCGCAGGGCCCCGCCGGCGTTTCGGGTCCTACGGGTCCCGCGGGAGCTTCGGGTTCCACCGGGCCCTCGGGTCCGCAGGGAGCGTCTGGGCCTCAGGGCGTCTCCGGTCCCACGGGCCCGCAGGGCGCGACGGGTGCGACCGGTCCTGCCGGCGCGACCGGTCCTGCTGGGGCGACCGGTCCTGCCGGGGCGAACGGCGCGACGGGACCGAGCGGGCCGCAGGGTGCGAACGGTGCGACCGGAGCCACCGGCCCGGTCGGCCCTTCTGGTCCTCAAGGCCCCAACGGCGGTCCCGGACCTACCGGTCCCCTCGGTCCCACCGGCCCTGCCGGCGCCACGGGTCCGGCGGGGGCTACGGGTCCGTCGGGTCCTCAGGGTAGCGGCGGTCCCAGCGGTCCCACGGGTCCGCTCGGTCCGAGCGGTCCCGCGGGTGCGAGCGGACCGGGCGGTCCCTCCGGCCCACAGGGTCCGGCGGGTGGTTCGGGTCCCTCAGGTCCTCAGGGCGGTCCCGGCGACACGGGCGCAAGCGGACCTCCAGGTCCGAGCGGTCCCACGGGGCCCGCTGGAGCCAACGGCGCTTCCGGTCCGTCCGGTCCTGCTGGAGCCAACGGCGCTTCGGGTCCGTCGGGTCCCGCGGGAACCAACGGCGCCTCGGGTCCTTCCGGTCCCCCGGGAAACAATGGGTCGGAGGGTCCCTCCGGTCCGACGGGTCCTTCGGGACCGACTGGTCCGGCCGGGTCGGGCGGCGGACTCGGACCTCTCTCGATCATCTCGGCTTCGGGTCCTGTGGGCAGCTCCGTGAACTGCTCCTGTGGCCAGAGCGCGATCCTGATCGGAGGCGGGGTGGGAACCGACGCGGATCCCAAGGATGCGCAGCCGTTCGTGATCGTGTCCGAGCCCGACGGCTCGAATGGCTGGACCGTGCGCCAGGAGTATTTGCCCGAGGGACCCGGAGCGAACAGCATCGCGCGCTGCATCTGCATGGCGTTGCCCACGGGGCCCGCCCTCTCCGTGCCCTCGCAGCCCGCGCCGCCAGCCGTCCGCTCACCGAGGGCCCAAAAGCGCCCGTGATCTGAGCGGCACCGTTCATTCACCTCTGCTCCGAGCCAGCCGCGCGAGCGGCTGGCTCGTTCTCTTGAGCACGCTCGCGCTCGCGGTGGGGCTCAGGCCCGAGCTGTCCTCGCCTGGGCTCGATGTGAACGACTCGCTCTACCACGTGGCCATCGCCGAGCGCATGGCCGACGCGTTCTCCCGCGGCGAGAACCCGTTCGACCACTGGCTCTCCGACTGGGGCTTCGGCTATCCCGTCGCGCGGACCTACCAGACGCTCGCTCATCTGGCCGTGGTCGCGCTGCACGTCGTCTCGTTCAAGACCCTCTCGATGGGCACCTCCTTCGTCGTGCTCCGTTTTCTCACGCTCGTTCTCCTGCCCCTGAGCTTCTTCGCGGCCGCGCGGCTCTTCGGCAGACCGCGTGAGGAGGCCGCGTACGCCGCAGTGATCGCGCCCCTCGTCGCGACGTGGGCCCTCTTCGGGATCGACCTCGACAGCTATGTCTTCCGGGGGAGCGGGCTCTTCGCCCAGGCCGTGGCCGTGCACCTCCTCGTCCTGTCGCTGGGCTTCGGGTACCGCGCCGTCGTCGAGGGCCGGAGCCCGGTCGCCGCAGGCCTCGTCCTCGGCCTCACGTTCCTCGCTCACTTCATCTACGGCTATATCGGGGCGGTTTCGCTCGTGCTCCTCGCGGCTCTGCCCGCCGAGGGCACGCGTTTCACAGAGCGCGGCAGACGCCTCGCCGTGCTCGCGTCTTCGGCGCTCGTGACGTCGTGGTACGCGCTCGTTCCCCTTCTCGTGGACCGCGGGCTCATCAACAAGAGCCGCTGGGAGCCCCCGTGGAAATGGGATTCCTGGGGCGCTGCCGGCGTCCTCTCGAAGCTCTTCCGCGGCGAGATCTTCGACTTCGGGCGCCCCGCGGTCGTCACGCTGCTCGTCCTCGCGGGCTGCGTCCTGGCTCTGCGCAGAGGCGCGCAGCCCGGCACGGGCGGAGCCACGGGAGCAGGCGGCGCCGCCCGGTTTCTCGGGGCGGGTTTCCTGCTGTGGCTCGGGCTGTTCTTCGGGCGCCCGTTCTGGGGCGGGCTGCTTCCGTTTTTCGGGCTTTCCGATCTCGTCCAGCTCCACCGCCTCGTGGGCGGCGTGCACGTCTTCGGCGTCTTCCTCGCGGCGTTCGCGTTCGCGGAGCTCCTTCGCGCGGTCTCTTCGAGGTGGGGCGCGCGCGTCGCGGTGATCCTCGCGATGGCGTTCCTCCTTCCCGCTCTGAGGGAACGGTTCGTCCTTCTCCGTGAGAACGCCCGGTACATCGCGTTCCAAAAGCAGGCCAGCGCCCGCGAGCGGGGCGACCTCGATGCGATCGGACGGCTCGCGGCCGAGGGCCCGGGGCGAGCCTATGCGGGGCTGCCCGCGAGCTGGGGCGGAAAGACCTTGATCGGGGTTTCGCCCCTGTACAACGTCTTCACGGAACGGCGCATCCCGGCCGTGAGCTTTCTCTACCACGCAATGGGCCGCGCCGGGGACCTCAAGGTTCTCCTCGACGACCGCCGCCCGAAGGAGCTCGAGCTCTTCGGTGTCGGCGCGTTCGCTTCGGAGAAGACGCGTCCGCTGCCCGAGGGATTCGAGCCTGCCGGAGAACCGGGCCGTTTTCACGTGGGAAGGAGGGCCGGAGCCGGTTTCTTCGCGCTCGTGAACGTGGTGGGGGCGGTGCCCGGTGCCGCGCCGTTCCACGAAACGAACGCGGCCTGGCTCGCGAGCGATCGCGTCGAGAAGGGGGAATACCTCCTGTGGGGCGGTTCGTCGCCGCCGGCCGGCGCCGCCGGCCGAGTCGTCTCGGAGCATCGCGACGGAGAGGTCTACGAGGCGTCCGTCTCGACCGCTGAAGGGGAGGGCGACGGTTGGCTCCTCTTCCGCATGGCGTGGCATCCCAACTGGACGGCCACAGTGAACGGCGTTTCCGCAAGGGTCGAGATGCTGACGCCCGGCTTCTGTGGTGTGCGCGTACCGGGTGGTTCGAGCAAGCCGGTCGCGGTGCGGTTCGTCTACGTTCCGGAGGGTTTCCGGAACCCGCTGTATTTTCTGCTGAGCGTCCTTCTCGTGTGCGTCGTGGGGGGCCTGACCGCGACGCGGACCTCTCGCTCCGCGGTCGCGGCGGAGCCGCCCCAGGCTGTCTCCCAATGGACGCTGCCCGGCGTTCCCGTGACCGTGCGCCTTCTGTGCGGGTTCACGGCTCTGTACTTCGCACTGTCGTCGGGCTTCTTCTTCAGCGTCGACGAGGTCGTCGTCCACCGCACGGCGGAGAGTGCGGTCACGCGGCGCTCGCTCGACGTGCCTGCCATGAATACGAGCCGCAGGGGAGTTTCGGGCAGCTACTACTCGCATCGCGGCGCGGGGCTCGGGTTCGTGGCCCTGCCGTTCGCCGCCGCCGGCACCGCGCTCGACGACGCGTTCGGCTCGCTCACCGGAGGAGTCCTCTCGGGAAGTCCGCGCGGGGTCCCGGAGCATCCGCTGCGTTGGGGCGGACGAATCTCGATCGCCGTCGCGCTCCTTCTCTCCGCCCTCCTTGGCGGCGCCTGTGTCGCCCTGCTGTTCCTCATCGCCGTGAACCTCGGCGCGTCCGTGCGGGCCGCGTGGCTCCTCGCTCTTTCGGGAGGTCTCGCGACACCGCTCTTTTCGGAGTCGACGCATTTCTTCCAGCATCCGCTCGAGGCTTTGTGCCTTCTCCTCGGGCTCTACTTCCTCACGAGCGAGGAATCCCTCACGAACGGTCTCCTGGCCGGCACGGCCCTGGGGCTCGCCGTTCTCACGCGGCCGAACGCGGCCCTCGCGGTGCTCGTGCTCCTCGGGTTCGCCTGGGCGCGGAGCCACAGTCCCCGGCGTATGGCGACGCTCGCCGCGCCGCTCGGCGTCGCGGTCGCGCTCGTTTTCTCGTACAACGCCCTGCGGTTCGGCGGGCCGCTGTCGTTCGGCTACAACGCCGAGACGGAGCGCTTCGTCTTCGACGCGTCCCAGATGGCCACGGCCGTGGCCGGATACGTCGCGAGCCCGGCGCTCTCGGTCTTTCTCTTCGCGCCGCCTCTCCTTCTGTGTTTCGCCGCGCTGAGATCCCCGAAGAGACCCGCCGTCGCCTTTGCGCTCATCGCCGTGTTCGCCGTGTCGGTCGCGTTTCTCCTGCCCTATCGCTCGTGGCACGGCGCGGTGGCCTACGGGCCGCGCTTTCTCCTCGCGCCCATCCTGCTGCTCCTCCTCGTCGCGCTGCCGGCTTTCGAGGGACCTAGGCTCCGTCCGCTCGTTCTCCTGGCCGCCGGGCTCTTCGTTCAGCTCTCGGGCGTCCTCGTGGACGTCGTCGTCAACGAGTGGCGGCGGACGGCACTCTCCGTGAACGACGACGGCGCGTTCGTGTTCTCCCTGGGCGCCGCACCGCTTCTCGTTCACCTCACGGAGCTGTTTCACGGGCGGAACCTCGCGCCGTGGATGCTCCGCGCGTTCGTCGCGCCGGGCTTTCTGTATCTCGCCGGGCTTGCGCTCTTCGTCGCGGCCTTCGCGTTCCTGCGGAAGGAGCCGGCGCCGGCGGACCGTATCCCGAGCCGTCTCCCCGTGGTTCTCACGCTGTGGCTCGCCCTCTCGGTGCTCTTCGGGTTCGTCTGGATTCGCCGGGTGGCCGAAGAGCCGTCGGCGCGCGTGGCCACGCTCGTGAAGGATGGCGACGCGCTCGCGGCCGAGGGGCGCGCCGTCGCGGCGTCCGAGCGCTACGCGATCGCCCTCGGGCTCGTCCCCCACGACGCCGGTGCCGTCGCCGGCATGAGGAAGCTGCTCCTCGACGCGAAGCGAGCCGGCGAGGCGCGGGCCCTTCTCACCCGCGATCTCGCTCTCACGCTCGGCAAGGCCGCCTGGGACGGGGGCCGAAAGGCGGAGGCGCTGGGCATCTGGCAGGAAGCCCAGATCGCGTTCCCGCAAGACCTCGAGATCCGCCGGCACGTCGGCCTGGGGCTCTACGACCGGGGCGACTTCGCCGGTGCCGAGGCGGCGTATCGCGCCGTTGCGGAAGGAAAGCCCGGCGATGCGGGCGCGCTGCTCGACCTCGCGTGGGCCCTCGTCATGCAAGGGAAGAACGTGGAGACGCAGGCGCTCTGCGAGGAGATCCTCCGGCGGGATCCCGGCAACGCGGGCGCGAAGGCGGTCCTTCTTCGTCTTCCCCGGGCTTAGGCCGGGGAGACCTCTCCGCGCGGCGCGACGCGGCTCATCGCGTGCTCCGAGAGCGCCGTGATGGTGAGAGATGGGTTCACGCCGAGGTTCGCTCCCACGATCGAGCCGTCCAGCACGTAGAGCCCTTCGTGGCCGAAGACCCGCGCGAGGTGGTCGACCACGCCCGTGTCGCCCGAGGCGCCGATGGAACAGCCCCCGAGGATGTGCGCGGTGGTGGAGACGTCGAGCAGGACTTCATTGAGGGAGCTCTGTGGAACCGCGTCGAGCTCGCTTGCGAGCTCCCGCGCGATCTGGTTCGCGATGGGGATGTAGGCCGGAATCGGCGCCACTCCCGGCGGCGTGCGCGACGTGAGGACGCGCCGGAACGGCGAGTACCAGGTGCGCGCGCGCTCGAGCGTCATGTGGCTGTCGCGGGTCTGCATGACGAGCAGGACCTGCGACTTCTTGGCCTTGTCCCAGGGCTTGGCCGTGAGGAGAAACTGGATCGGGTGACGCAGCACGTTGCCCATCCAGCGCACGGCGCGCGGCACGTTGCCGCCCCCGTCGGTGAGCGGCGTGCCGAGGAGCAGCATCACGTCGTTGCCCTTCCGGAACCTCACGATCTCCATGCTCGTCACGTCGTCGATCTGCGCGTGGGCGGCGATGGCCACTCCCTGCCACACGTCGTCGCGGGTGCGTGACGTGAGCCCCAGGAGCGCCTCGCTGTTCGTTCGCGAGAAGGCCCCGAGCGCCGAGGGGAGGTTCGGGATGGAGCCGGCCTCCTTGCACGTGAGGAGCAGCGGCACGGTGCCGAGGACGCCCGCCGAGAAGACGACCTTCTGCGCGGGGAAGGAGCCGCGCTCGGGGGCGATGCGCGTCGTCGAGCGCTTCCAGGAGACGCGATAGCCGCCGCCCGGGAGCTTTTCGACGAGCTCGACCAGCGTTTCGGCGAGGACCTTCGCTCCGGCCTGCTCGGCGAGGTACAGGTAGTTCTTGTCGAGCGTGTTCTTGGCGCCCTCGCGGCAGCCCGTCATGCACGCGCCGCAGAACGTGCAGCCCGTTCGGGCCGGGCCCTTGCCGCCGAAGTACGGGTCGGGCGGGAGCCCCCCGGC
>CAZXSG010000238.1:0-6405 GCA_964643185.1 uncultured Holophagales bacterium | reverse complement strand
CTCGCAGTTCTTCCCCAAGAACCGCGTCGAGTACTTCGTCTCCTACTACGACTATTACCAGCCCGAGGCCTACGTGCCGCAGAGCGACACGTACATCGAGAAGGAAACGCAGATCAACGAGGAGATCGACAAGCTGCGCATCGCGGCGACGGCGGCTCTCTTCGAGCGGCGCGACGTCCTGATCGTGGCCTCAGTGTCGTGCATCTACGGCCTCGGCAGCCCCGAGAGCTTCGGCAAGATGTCGATCGAGTTCGAAACGGGCGCCCGCTTCGGGCTCACCTGGTACCTGAAGCGGCTCGTGGAAGCCCAGTACGAGAGGACGCCCCTCGACCTCGCGCGGGGCACGTTCCGCGTGCGCGGCGACGTGGTGGAGATCCAGCCCAGCTACGAGGATCTCGGCCTTCGCGTGGAGTTCTTCGGCGACGAGATCGACAAGATCTCGCGCTTCGAGATCGTCACCGGCCGGGCCGTCGAGACGATCACGAAGTTCGACCTCTACCCGAAATCGCACTACGTCACGCCGGCCGAGGTGAGGCAGCGCGCGGTGGGTTCCATCGAGGCGGAGCTCGTCGTGCGGCTCGCGGAGCTGGAAGGCCAGAAGAAGCTCCTCGAGGCCCAGCGGCTCGAGCAGCGCACGCGCTTCGACCTCGAGATGATGCGCGAGATCGGCTACTGCTCCGGCATCGAGAACTACTCTCGGCACCTCTCGGGCAGGCAGCGCGGCGAGCCGCCGCCGACGCTCCTCGACTACTTTCCCGCCGACTACCTCACGATCGTCGACGAGAGCCACCAGACGCTGCCGCAGATCCGCGCGATGTACCACGGCGACCAGTCGCGCAAGGGCACGCTCGTGGAGTACGGCTTCCGGCTGCCCTCGGCGCTCGACAACCGTCCGCTCAAGTGGGAGGAATGGCTCGAGCGCGTGGGGCAGCGCCTCTTCGTTTCCGCGACGCCCGCCAAGTACGAGCTCGAGGAAACGCACGGCGAGGTGGTGGAGCAGGTCATCCGGCCCACGGGGCTCCTCGATCCCCCCATCGAGCTGCGCCCCGCCAAGGGCCAGGTAGATGACCTCCTCGGGCGGGTGAAGGAGCGGGCCGCGAAGAACGAGCGGACGCTCGTCACGACGCTCACGAAGAGGATGTCCGAGGACCTCACGAACTACTTCCTCGAGCTGGGCGTGAGGGTGAAGTACCTCCACTCCGACATCGAGACGCTGGAACGCGTGCAGATCATCGGAGACTTCCGGCGCGGCGTGTTCGACGTCCTCGTGGGCGTGAACCTCCTGCGCGAAGGTCTGGATCTTCCCGAGGTCTCCCTCGTCGCGGTGCTGGACGCCGACAAGGAAGGCTTCCTCCGATCGGAAACCTCCCTCATCCAGACGGCCGGCCGCGCGGCCCGCAACCTGAATGGGCTCGTCGTCTTCTACGCCGAGCGCGTGACCGATTCGATGAAGCGGGCCATGGACGAGACCGATCGCCGGCGCGCGATCCAGGCCGCGCACAACGAGGAGCACGGGATCATCCCCGAGTCGATCCTCCGGTCCATCGACTCGCCGCTCCTGAAGATGGCGAACCTCGGATTCCTCGAGCCGGCCTCTCCGAAGGATCGGCGCCAGATCGGCGACGCCAAGGCCCTCGCGCGGGAGATCGACGAGCTGACGAAGCAGATGAAGGTGAAGGCCCGCGAGCTGGAGTTCGAGGAGGCCGGGCGGCTCCGCGACCGGATCCGCGAGCTGCGCGCGGCGTCGCTGTACGGGTAGCGCTAGAGAATCTTCGTCTCCCCGATCTTCATCACCCACGTGTCTTTGGGCGCGTAGCGCGCTTCCTTCGCGGCCTCGCGGAACCTCTGCGGTGGCTCGAACGGCGGCTCGTCGGTGAGGACGACCGTGCCCCAGTGCATGCCCACCAGGCGCTTTGCGGAGAGGTCCGTCCCGATCTGCACGCCTTCCTCCGGGCTCGCGTGCACGGACTTCATGATGGGCCGCGGGTCGTATGCGCCGATCGGGACGATCGCCGTGTCGTACGGACCCGTGCGCCGTCCGATCTCCTGGAACGTCGGCTCGAAGTAGCCGGTGTCTCCCGAGAAGTAGAGGTTGTGCTTCCTCGAGCGCACGCCGAAGCCGCACCAGAGCGTGCGGTCGCGGTCGAAGAGCGTGCGCGCCGAGAAGTGGATCGCGGGGAGGCCGGTGACGACGAGGTCGCCGGGCGCCGGGGCCTCGTCCCACCAGTCCAGCTCGATGATGTTGTGAAAGCCGAGCCTCCGGAGCGCCTTGCCGAGCTTCAGCGGAACGATCGTCAGGAGGTCCTCGCGATCGGGGATCTGCCGCATCGCGCGCGCGTCGAGGTGGTCGTAGTGGTTGTGGGACAGCAGGATCGCGTCGAGCTTCGGGAGCTTCGCGATGGGAATCCCCGGCGGCACGTAGCGCTTCGGGCCGGTGCCCTTCACGGGGCTCGCGTAGTCGGTCAGGTACGGATCGGTGAGGAGCGTCATGCCCGACAGGCGCACGAGGAACGACGCGTGGCCGAGCCAGGTGAGGGAGTCGTGCCGGCCAGCCGCGTGGAGGCCTTCGAGGGCCTCCTTCACGGGGAGCACGTGGTCCTCGGGCACGGCGACGGCCTTCTTCGACTCACGGAGGCGCCGCCAGAAGAACGGCCCGAACTCCTTGAGGCTGCGGGTCTGGTGCGGCGCGCCGGGCGGATTCCGGAAGCCGGTGGCCGTGTGATGGGAGGGCCGTTTCGTCATGCTTTCCCCACTTCGTCCGCGCGCTCGCGGAGGTCGAGAAGGAGCTTCACGATGCGCTTCCTCACGGGCGAGAGGAGCGGCGCGCTCGCGAGCGTGATGAGGCGTGCCACGATGTCGACGGTGTGCTCCACGAGGAGCCGCGAGCGGCGCGCATTCGGCGAGCCGTCGTGGATCCAGAACAGGATGATGCCCATCTGGTAGAGCCAGAGGAGGTTCGGCAGCTCCTCGGCGAGATCCTTGGGGACCTTCACCTTCGACTCCGAGAGGACCCGCGCGAAGAGCTCGGTGCAGGCCTGCCTCACGGGAGACGACTCGGGGCTGAACGGGCTGAGCGGGCTGTTCGGGTCGGCCGCGCTCTTGAACAGGATTCCCGCGAATCGGTGGTACGGCTGGCTCGTCTCGATCTTCGCGAGGAGAACGGCGCGGAGCCGTTTCTTGAGGTCCTTCTCGACGGCCAGGGCCTCGGCGCTCGCGCGGAGGTGGTCCTCGTGGCTCGCCGCGTAGAAGCCCTGGATGAGGTGCTCCTTGGAGCGGAAGTAGTAATACGCATTGCCGACGGCGACCTCGGCCTTCTCGGAGATGGCTCGCATCGTCGTCTCTTCGTAGCCGCGCTCCTTGAACAGCTCGAGCGCGGTGTCGAGGATCTTCCGCCGGGTCTCCTCGCCCTTCGTGGGGCGCGAATCGGGGGCTGTTTCCGTCAACGGGACATCTCCTGGAGCGCGAGCTCTCTCGCAGCGATTCGGGCGAGCTGATCGTGAAGCTTCGGCCGGGCAGGGAGAAGCCAGACGAATACGAAGCCCGAAGCAGCGCCGTAGGCCGCTCCGAGACCGCTCCAGAGGCCCAGGGCCGTCAGGCTCGAAGACGAGATTCCGATCACGAAGCCGGGCACGGACCCGACCCACGCGCCCACGACGGCACCGAGCCGGCGATCGACGCCCTCCAGCCGATCGGACGAGACCCTGAGCGCAATCGGAGCGGTCACGAGGGTCGCCACGTAGGAAATCAGCGTCGTCACGATTCCGACGAACAGCGCGAACTGCAATGTGTCCTCGAGGTGCCCGCCGACGAGGCCGGCCACGAGGCCGGCGAGGACGTTCATCGCAAGCGAGGTGAGCGGGGCCAGGAGGAACGGCAGGATCAACTCCCGCACACGATACGTCGGCCTCTCGAGCTTCGTCACGGGATGAGCGCCTGCGGGACGAAGGACGAGAGCCGGTGGCGGTTCTCTGAGAACCAGTGGAAGAACGTACGGATGTGCGGACGGAACGCCGGCGTCGCGAGGCGGAGGGACCACTCGCGGTAGCGCCGGAGGGCCCAGAGGCAGGTGACGAAGGCCGCGTCGTCCTTCCACACGTTGCCGAGGTCGTCGATGACGGTGAGCGTCGCGAGGGTCCCGGCATGGTCGAGGCCGGGGAACCGCTGCCGGGCCGTCTCCGAGCCCGCCGCGACGAGGACGATCGGCACGTAGCTCTCCTCCTGGGTGAGGAAGTCCCGCGCGCTCCGGCAGAGGGTGCAGCGCGGGTCGTAGAGGACGGTCAGCTGTTCCATCTTGCTTCCGCTTCAGCGCGTGAGACAGGCGTTCGGCAGGATTGGGGGCGGAGCGGCTGCGAGGACGACCTTCCGGCGCATCCGCGAGAACACGTAGAGGTTGAAGAAGTGCATGCCGCCGAGGACGAGGAGCACCGCACCGACCTTCTGCGAGAGCGCCTCGATGGACTGCGGAACACTCTCGACGGCGATCTGCAGCTTCAGCGCCAGGCTCACGTAGCCGAAATTGATGAGGTAGAAGCCCACGACGAGCAGGTGGTTCACCGAATCGGCGAGCGGCTCGTTCCCCCCGAAGACGTCGACGAGAAAGATGCGGCCGTTCCTGTGGAGCGTGCGGGCGACCCACACGGTGAGCGCCACGGAGACGGCGAGGTACACGAGGTAGGTCCAGGCTTTCGGGTCCATCGGGTCCTTCTTTCTGGTCTTGAACGCGTTCAACCAATCACAAGGTAGGGCCCGGAGCCGCGACCGTCAAGGCATTTTCGAACGCGTTCGAAAAATTTCTGAACGCGTTCGATTCCGGCCCGCCGTCCCGCCCGACCCGATGGGCGATCATGTGGGGGAATCTTCGACAGGAATGTCCCTGGAGGCGCACGTGAAACCGGTCGCGAAATCATCCCTCTCGGTGAGGCTCCTCTCGCTCGTGGCGATCTTCCTCGTCGCGTTCGCGGCGTTCGCGTTCGTGGCTTTCAGAACGCTCGAGGAGGTCCGCGTGAACGGCGGCCTCTACCGCGAGATCGTGGAAGGGAAGGACCTCGTGGCCGACGTCCTCCCGCCGCCCATGTACATCATCGAATCGCACCTCGTGACGCTCCAGATCGCCGAGGAGAGCGATCCCACGGCCATTGCCGCGCTCATCGAGCGGGGCAACACGCTGCGCCTCGAGTTCGACAACCGGCACGAGCACTGGAAGAGGCAGCTCCCGAGCGGCTCGATCGGCGACGTCATGAACGTCACCGCCTACCGCCCGGCCGTGGACTACTTCGAGACCCGCGACCGCGACTTCGTGCCCGCGATTCGCACCGGCGAGAAGGAGAAGGCCGCGGCCGCGCTCGTTCTCCTGCGTCAGAAATACGAAGCGCACCGGCGCGCGGTGGACGAGGTCGTGAAGCTCGCGAACGCCCGGAGCGCCGAGCTCGAGAAGCTGGCCCAGGCGCAGGTCGACAGCGGCAAGCGGAACCTCCTGCTCATCGGCGGCTTCGTCGTCGGCGTCGTGCTGCTCCTCGCGTTCATGACGCACCGGCTCGCGGGCTCCCTCGTCTCGCGCATCGACCTCGCGGCGCAGATCGCAGGACAGGTCGCCGCGGGCGATCTCACGGCCCAGGTGCCCGACACGCACCTCGACGACGAAACGGGCCGCCTCCTGGATTCGATCCGAGGCATGACCCGGAACCTCAACTCCCTCGTCGCCCGTGTGAAGCAGGGCTCGATCGAGCTCATGTCCACGGCCACGGAGTTCGCCGCCACGAGCCGCGAGCAGGAGGCCACGATCTCGGGCTTCGGCTCCTCCACGAGCCAGATGGCCGCGGCGGTGAAAGAGATCTCGGCGACGAGCTCGGAGCTCCTCGCCACCATGGAGGGCGTGGCGGCCGTGGCCGGGCAGACGGCGGAGGCCGCCGAGCACGGACGCACCGGCCTCGCGAGCATGAAGGACACCATGCGCCAGCTCGAGCGCGGAACGTCGTCCATCTCGGCGCGCCTCGCGGCCATCCGCGAGAAGACGGCCGACATCGGCGGCGTCGTCACGACGATCACGAAGGTCGCCGACCAGACGAACCTCCTCTCCGTGAACGCGGCCATCGAGGCCGAGAAGGCAGGCGAGCACGGCCTGGGGTTCCTCGTCCTCGCGCGGGAGATCCGGCGCCTCGCCGATCAGACCGCCGTCAATCAGACCTGGCAAGGCTTTGCCGCCCGCTGCCAACCGACCGAGCTGACGCGCGATTTGGCCTTACGCGATCCGTGCGAGATGTCGGTGGCGATCTTTGGCGTCGCCGGCCCGACCGTGCTGAGCCGCCTCGACGGGCTCGACGTGCAAAGCACCGGAAGCATTACGCGATAAGATCGCATACCACCGTCATTCCGGGACTCGCGAAGCGAGAGCCCGGAACCCACGAA
>CAZXSG010000237.1:0-6462 GCA_964643185.1 uncultured Holophagales bacterium | reverse complement strand
AGGTGCAGAGCCTTCTGCGCCACGGATCCTCCCAGCAGGCCGGCGAGGGCCAGCGAGAGGAGTACGCGACGGCGGAGGCTGAAGGCCATGAAGCGTCTACTTCTTCTTGAGGCCAGCCAGGTCCTTCTCCACGGCCTTCTGGGCCTGCCCCATCGCGGCAGCCGGGGTCGACGACTTCCGCACGATGGTGTTCATCGCTGTCGTCGCCGGCGACCACATCATCGTCATCTCGGGCAGATTCGGCATCGGTACGGCGGAATCGACCTGCTTGCGGAACGCCGAGAGCACCGGATCTCCCGAGACCTTCGGGTTGTCGTAGGCGGCCTTGTTCGAGGGCGTCTGACGGCCCTCGAGCGCGAGGATCGTCGCGGCGGGGGTGTCCGTGAGGTACTTGGCGAAGTCGTAGGCCGCGTCCTTGTTCTTCGAGGGGGCCGCGACGTAGACGCCTTCCACGGTGATCCAGGGCTTCATGGGCTTGCCACCGGCTTCGTCGAGCGTGGGCAGTGTCGCGAGCCCGTAGTCCACACCCTTGGCGATCTCGCCCAGGAACCACGGTCCGCTGAACACCATGGCCGCCTTGCCCTCGTTGAAGAGCGACGTGATGAGCGCGGTGGAGGGCTCGGCCGGCAGGATGCCGTCCTTCTCGAACCAGCGCATGAGGAGCTCCAGTGACTTCACGTTCTCGGGAGCGTTCATCACGGCCTTGGGGCCCGGATCGAAGACCCGTCCGCCGAACCCGTTCATGAGCGCGGCGTGGTAATAGAAATCACTGTAGCTGTAGGCGAGGCCGAAGTGCCCGGTCTTCTTGTTCGTGAGCTTCTTCGCGAGCGCCACCAGCTCACCGGAGGTCTTCGGCGGCGTCGTGACGAGCTTCTTGTTGTAGATCATGATGAGGACCTTGAAGTCGAGCGGCAGACCGTACGTCGTGCCGCGGTACTTCATGGCCTCGAGCGTCGACGGGATGAACCGGTCGGTGATGGGCTTCTCGAGGAAGAAGTCGAGCGGCTCGACGGTGTTCCCGGCCTCGATCCAGCCCCCCAGGCGGTCCTGCGGGTAGATGAAGAGGTCCGGCCCCTTGCCCCGCGGCACCGCCGCCGAGATCTTGTCGGCGAAGGCGTCCCAGGGCACGGCGAGCGTCGTCACCTTCACGCCCTTGGCCTTGTTGGCCTCGTTGTACAGAGCGGCCACCTTCTCCATGGCGGCCTTCTCCTCCGCCCGGTAGGCGTGCCACACGACGAGCTCCTTGCCCTGTGCGGGGGCCCGGAATGCGAAGGGCAAAGACAGTGCGGCGAACGAAAGGGTCAACGCGAATCGGGTGATGAGTCTTCTCATGGAGCACCTTTCAGTCATCCGAGCCGCATCTCCGTCGCGGCGTCGAAGAGATGGAGACCGTCGAGCTCCACGAGGAGCTCGACCGGGGCACCCAGCGCGGGCACCTGGTGAGGATCCAGCTTCGCCACGAAAAGGTCCTCCCCGGCCCGGCCGTGGAGGATCACCTCGTGGCCGAGGGGCTCGAGGATGTCGGCCTCGACGGTGAGGGGCGCGGTCTCGCCGCGGGCCGCGCGGGAGAGGGGAACGAGGTTCTCCGGGCGGATCCCCACCTGGAGCTTCAGGCTCTCCTTGCCCTTCACCCTCTCGCGGAGGAACGGGGGCACGGGCAGCGAGAACGTCCCGGCCTTGATGCGGGTGCCGCCGTCCGCAAGGGTGGCAGGGAAGAAGTTCATGGGCGGCGTGCCGATGAACTGTGCGACGAACACGTTGACGGGCTTCTCGTACAGCTCGAGCGGCGTCCCCACCTGCTGGAGCTTTCCGTCTTTCATCACGGCGATGCGGTGGCCCATCGTCATCGCCTCGACCTGGTCGTGCGTGACGTAGACGGCCGTCGTCTGGAGGCGCTGCTGGAGCTTGGAGATCTCGGCGCGCATCGAGACGCGCAGCTTGGCGTCGAGGTTCGAGAGCGGCTCGTCGAAGAGGAAGACCGCCGGTTTCCGCACGATGGCGCGGCCCAGCGCCACGCGCTGCCGCTGCCCTCCCGACAGTTGCTTCGGTTTCCTGTCGAGGAGGTTCGAGATGCCCAATATCGCGGCCGTCTCGTTGACGAGCTTGTCGATCTCGGGCTGGGGCATCTTGCGGATCTTGAGCCCGAACTCCATGTTCTCCCGGTTGGTCATGTGCGGGTAAAGTGCGTAGCTCTGGAACACCATGGCGATGTCCCGGTCCTTGGGCGGCAGGTCGTTCACGACCTTGTCGCCGATCGAGATCTGTCCGGCGGTGACGTCCTCGAGGCCGGCGATCATGCGCAGCGCCGTGGACTTTCCACAGCCCGAGGGGCCCACGAGGACCATGAACTCCTTGTCCTTGATCTCGAGGTCGAAGCCCGGGATCACCGTGACGTCTCCGTACTTCTTGGCGACCCCTTTGAACGTCACGCCCGCCATGTCACATTCCTCTCTGTCCCTTCTGCGCCACCCAGACGGCGCGGCCGCCCGGAGGAAGCGTTGCCGTGAGGCGTCCTGCGGCAAGGCTCGCGGGCGCTCCCGTGAGCTCCTCGCGAATCGCCCCGCCGCTCCACTCCGCCGGTGCGGGCACGTCGACGGGCTTCGCTTCCTTCGACCGGTTCAGCGCCAGCACCACGACGTCGCCCGAGGCCGCGTCGCGCCGCTCGTAAACGAAGACGTCGCCCGCGGTCTCGAGGCCCTTGTGAACGCCCCGGCGCAGCGCGGGATGCGCATTCCTGAGCGCGATGAGCTTCACGTACTCGGCCCGGAGCGCTTCGTTGCGGGGCTCCTTCGAGGAGGGCTTCACGGCGCGACTGCCCCACGGCATGTCGCTGCGGTTGTCGGGCCAGTCGCCGCCCTTCCGGCCGACCTCCTCGCCGTAATAGACGCAGGGAATGCCAGACGCCGTCAGCTGCAGAACGCGGCCAGCCGGAACGCGTCGAGGTCGCCGTTCAGCTGGTGGAGCCCGCCCGGCACGTCGTGCGACGACAGGAAGTGAGACAGGAGGTACCCGGGCCGCGCCTTCTCGCGGCTCGCGAGATAGCGGTCGAACGCGATCGTGCGTCCGCGCCCTTCGGCCCAGGCGATGGCGCTCCCCTGGAAGCCGAAGTCGAAGCCGGCGTCCAGCTCGTCGCCTTCGAACCAGGGGTCCAGCACCCCGGCGTCACCGCCCCACACCTCGCCGAGCAGGAAGAAGCCTTTGCCCAGCTCCGCGCGCGTGCGCTGGCGGTGCTCCTTCCAGAACTCGTGCGACACGTGCTTCACGGTGTCCAGCCGGAAACCGTCGACGCCGGTGCGCTTCGCCCAACCGATCTGCCGCGTGAGGAGGTAGCTGGCCACCTCGGGCCGCTCGGTCTTGAAATCGGGCAGGCCGGCGACGCACTGGGTGAGGTCGTCCTCGCCACAGCCGGTCTCCGTGGAGCGCAGCCAGCCCTTCGTGGCCGGGTCCTTCAGATAGCGCGATTCGTAGCCCGCGTGGTTGTAGACGACGTCGAGCAGCACGCGGATGCCGCGTCTGTGGGCTTCGTCGACGAGCGCTTTCAGATCGGCCTCGGTGCCGAAGCGCGGATCCAGGGCGTCGAAGTCGTCGGCCCAGTAGCCGTGGTATCCCCAGTCGGGGAAGCCGGCCCCCGTGACGAAGCCCGGAATGTTCTTCACGACGGGCGTGATCCAGAGCGCGTTGACGCCGAGCGTTTCGATCTCGCCGAGCTGGGCTGTGAGGCCCTTCAGATCGCCACCGTGGAACGTCCCTTTGGCGGAAACGTCGACGCCAGCGTTGTTGCCCGGATCACCGTCGGCGAAGCGGTCGACGATGACGAAATACAGCACGGCGTCCCGCCAGTCGGAGACGAGGGGCCTGGCCGCCGGCGCGACAGCCGCTGCCGGCGCGTTTGCGCGAGGAAACGACGGAGGTGCCGGGGACTGGCAGGATCCGAGGAGAAGCGCGACGGAAGCGGCGACGCTCACGAGAGCCGCTCTTGCCGGGGCGGGGAAGCCGAAGGGCCTCCGTCTCACCGTACCAGCCATCGACGTCTGCAATCTATCCCGCGCTGAGCCGCCGCTCAAAATGAATTCGTGCTGAAAAATACCAACGGGTCGGTTTTTCCATCAGCCGTTCTTCTTTCCCCCGAAATAGCGGTCGAACGTGCCTTCCTCGGGTGAGGGCACCGCCGTCGGAGCCGGGGAGGGCTTGGGCAAAGGAGGCGGGGCCGCAGACGGCGCCGCGGACAGGGCCGGAGGCATCGCCACGGGTTCAGCCGACATCGAGACCGTCATCGGCGGCGGCGCAGAGAGCCGCCTCAGGAGCGCGGGATCGTTGGGCAGGAGGCCCGCCTTGGGGAGCCGGGCCGTCAGCTCCCTCCACGAAGGGTCGCTCGCGTAAACGCGGAAGAGAATGGGCAGCGCGTCGTCCACCTTTCCCATGTTCACGAGCGAGACCGCGGTCCAGTAGGCCATCTCGAGGTTCGTGGGCTCGAGCTTCTGCGCGGCGCCGTAGGCGGCGAGCGCGGCCGCGTCGTCCTTCTTCTCGACGGCGAGGTCCCCCTCGTTCATGAGGTTGTAGGCCTTCTGGAGCTGCACGAGCCGGCGCAGCTCGACGAGCGGCTGGGGCGAATCGTCCACTCGGACGTTCACGAGCGTGTCGACCCAGGGCTTTCCCGTGCTCTTGCCCGAGACGACGAGCATCGCCGCGCTCTGCCGGCCGCGGATGTCGCCACCCGCGGCCTCGGCCGCCTCGAGCGCCGCGAGGAGCCGGCTCGCGAGATCGCCCTTGGCCTCGCGGAACGCCTTCTCCATCGCCGGCCACACCGTGGCGTTGCGCATCATGTTCGCCTGCACGGAAAAGGCCTCGCCCGTGGCGTGTCCCGCGGCCTCGATGCACTTGGCGCCCGTGTGCGCCGCCACGCGTCCCGAGGCGTCGACGAACGCCACCTGGCGAACGTCGCGGCCCTCGTCGCCGGCCACGAGCGCGCGGAGCGCGTCGCCCGCGCTCTTGCCCGAGCGCATGAGATCCAGCCCGTTCCGGCCGTAGCTCGGGTCCACGAAACTCTGGGTCGCGACGGCGCCCACGCCGGCCTCGGCCCACACCACGAGGGAGCCCACGCTGAACCAGTGCGACTGCACGGCGACCCCGAGCGCGCCGGTCGCCGGGTCGCGCGCGACGATCGAGTACGTCGACACAGGTCGCAGCTCGGAAGGGGGCGTCGCTTCGAGAACCGGCGCGACGAGGAGGGTCGCGAGAACGGTGATGAGGGCACGTCGCTTCGACATGCCCTCATGCTAGTCCCGGGATCGCCGAAGGGTGCAGCGCGGAGTGCCTTTGGGCCACCCCGCGCCTGCGCTATTGATTCAGGCGATCGACTGCGCTAGTTGCGCTTACGGCTGCCGGCCGGCGGAACAGCTCGGGTCTTCGTTTCGCCCTGGCCGCTCGTGGTGGACACGGTCGCGCCCTCGCCCTTCGTGCCCTCGGCCTCGACGGTACCGGACTTCGTCTCGCCGCTCGCCGTCGTGGCCGTGCCCGAGGCCGAGCCCGACGCGGACCCGCTCTGCGTGTCCACCGAGCCCTCGCCCGAGACGGATCCGCTCCCGCCCTTGGCCGTCGTGCCGCTCGCGGAGCCCTGAGCCGTGCCCTCACCTGTCTTCGTGTTGTAGTTGCCCGAGCCCTCGCCCGAAGCAGACCCGCCCCGCGTGCCCGAGACGGAGCCCGAGCCCGATCCCGACGCGCCGCCGGGGGCCTTCGTGGTGGTGTAGGACGATTGCGACGCCCCCCGCTTGCCCGTGGTGCTACCGCCGCCCGTCGTGGTGGACGACGTGCCCTGCTGCTCGACGGTCTTCGGGTCCGACGTGTGCGTGGGCTGCGGCTTGGGCGGCCGCGCGAAAGCCGGTGCCGTGGCAACGAGAAGGGCGAGGGCGAGAACCTGCGATCTCTTCATGGTGTCTCCTGTCGATCCGGAAAGACGGCGGCTGAACCGGGATCGTTACACCAAAACAAAACGAGGGCCGGGATCGCTCCCGGCCCTCGCATGAACCCGGACAAATTCAGCGCGCCGGAGGCGTTTCCCGGCCCGGAGGGCTGAACAGATTCAGCGCGCTTCTCCGAAGCCCTTTTTTCGTCGACCTTTTCGGCCAACGCGCGGACGGCGGCCGCCGGGCAGCGTGCCACGGATCGAGACGCCCTGGTTGTCGCGCTCGACCTTGAACTTGCGGAGCACCGAGACGAGCTCGGGGCTCTTCTCGTTCGCCGCGAGGCGCCAGGCGGCCATGATGCCGCGCATCGCGTCTTCCATCAGCTCGCGGGTCTCCTCGTCCTCGACGAGGCCCTCGACGCCGAGCTTGATCGCGTCGCCCTTGGCCGTCGCCGAGAACGCAATGAGCGAGACGGACTTCATCGCGCCCATGAGCGCCACAACGTTGGAGTCACCGTGCCTCGAGTCGCCATCGTGCGCGCGGCTCTCCATGGCCTTCT
>CAZXSG010000236.1:0-6463 GCA_964643185.1 uncultured Holophagales bacterium | reverse complement strand
GCGCGGGGTTTTTCCGGGAAACCCAGTTATGGGTTCCCCTGGCCCTTCCGCTCCGCTCGCTTCGCTCGCCTTTTCCTTCCGCTGCTACATCCCGAGGGTGATGCGGGCGAGCTTCGACATCATCTCGGGACGCCACGGCGGTTCCCAGACCAGCTCGACCTTGGCGCCCTGAACCCCTTCGACACCGGCGACCTTCTGCTCCACCTCGCCGGGTAGGGAGCCGGCCACCGGACATGCCGGTGCCGTCAGCGTCATCTTCAGGTTCACGAAGCGATCGGATCCGACGTCCACCGAGTAGATGAGCCCCAGCTCGTAGATGTCGATCGGGATCTCCGGGTCGTAGCAAGTCTTCAGCGCCTTGACGACGCGGACCTCGAGCTCCTTTGTCACGTCCGTGACGTCCATGACGTCCATGACGGCCGTGACGTCCGCGTCCGCAGAGCTCGCGGCTTCGGTCACGGGGCTCGCAACCGGGGTCTCGATCTCGATGCGTTCGCTCATGGTGTCTCCGTGGAGGCGGTTTCGCCGCCCGCCAGCGCGGCCTCGAGCGTGTGCCACGCGAGGGTCGCGCACTTCACCCGCACGGGGAATTCCCGGACTCCCGCGAAGACCGCGAGCTTGCCGAGCTCCTTGCCGTCGACCTTCACGTCGGGCGGACCGGTGAGGAGCTCGTGGAACCTGTGGAAGAGCGCGTCAGCCTCTTCGGGCGAGCGGCCCTTGATGGACTCGGTCATGAGGGACGCGGAAGCCTTCGAGATGGCACAGCCCGAGCCCGTGAAGCGCACGTCCTCGATGCGGCCGTCCACGACCCTGAGGCCGAGGCTCAGCCGGTCGCCGCAGAGCGGGTTGTGTCCGTCGGCCCTGCGGTTGGCGTCCTCGAGCGGGCCGAAGTTCCGCGGCGACTTGTTGTGATGGAGGATGACCTCCTGGTAGAGCTCGCGGAGCGCCGCGGCGCGATCGCTCACGAGAAGAGCTCCTGCACCTTGCCGAGGCCAGCGACGAGCGCGTCGATGTCCTCGCGGGTGTTGTAGAGCGCGAACGAGGCGCGCGCGGTGGCGCCGATGCCGTAGCGGTCCATCACGGGCTGCGCGCAGTGCTGCCCGGTGCGGATCGCGATGCCCTCCTGGTCGAGGACGGTCCCGATGTCGTGTGGGTGGACGTCACCGAGGAGAAACGAAAGGACGCCGGCCTTCTGCCGGGCCGTGCCCACGAGCCGCAGCCCGGGGATCGCCTGGAGGCGCTCGGTTCCGTAGACGAGGAGCTCGTGCTCGTGGGCGGCGATGCGGTCGAGCCCGACCTCCGTGAGGTAGTCCATCGCAGCGGCGAGGCCCACGCCGCCCGCGATGTTCGCGGTGCCGGCCTCGAATCGGTAGGGGAGCGTGTTGTACGTCGTCTTGCCGAACGTGACCGACGCGATCATGTCGCCGCCGCCCTGATACGGCGGCAGCTTCTCGAGCCAGGCCTCCCGGCCGTAGAGGACGCCGATGCCCGTGGGGCCGCACATCTTGTGCCCCGAGAACGCGTAGAAGTCCGCGTCCAGATCCTGCACGTCGATGGCGAGGTGCGGCGCGGCCTGCGCGCCGTCGACGAGGACGGGCACGCCCTGAGCGTGCGCGAGCCGCACGATCTCCTTCACCGGGTTGATCGTGCCGAGCGCGTTCGAGACGTGCGACACGGCCACGAGCCTGGTGCGCGGAGAGAGGAGGCGCTCGGCCTCCTCGAGGATCAGGTCTCCCGCGTCGTCGATCGGGATGACCCGGAGCGTCGCGCCCGTGCGTTCGCAGAGGATCTGCCAGGGCCCGATGGTGGAGGTGTGCTGGGGACCCGAGACGGGGTTTCCGTCGCCTTCCTTGACGTGCTTCCAGGTGAAGCCGGAGGCCACGAGGTGGTTCGCTTCCGTCGTGCCGCGCACGAACACGATCTCGCGCGTGGAGCGCGCGTTCACGAAGCGCCGTGCGGTTTCGCGGGCGCCTTCGTACGCCTTCGTCGCCTCCTCGGAAAGGAGGTGCGTCGCGCGGTGGATGTTCGCGTTGCTCTGCCGGTAATAGCGGTCCATCGCATCCAGCACGGCGGAGGGCTTCTGGCTCGTGTTGGCGCTGTCGAGATACACGAGGTCCTTGCCGTGGACCTTGCGCGAGAGGATGGGGAAGTCGGCGCGGAGGGCGGCGACGTCGAACGTCGTGGGAGTCGCGAGAGTCGATGCCGTCATCGGGGGCCTCCGAGGGACGCGGTGACGAGCCCCTCGAGAAGGGGAACGAGCTCGGGGATCGGACCGCCGGAGATGATCTCCGACGCGAACGCGCGGGTCAGGAGCGCGCGGGCCTCGGCCTCGCCGATGCCGCGGGCGCGCAGGTAGAAGAGCGCGGCGTCGTTGAGGCGGCCCGTGGTCGAGGCGTGGCTCGCCTTCACGTCGTTGTTCTCGATCTCGAGCTGCGGCTTGCTGTCCACCGTGGCCGTACCGGAGAGCAGCAGATTCCGGTTCATCTGGTGGGCTTCGGTGTGCGTCGCTCCCTTGGACACGACGACCTTCCCGTCGAATGCGCCCCGGGCCTCGCCGCCGAGGATGCCGCGGTAGCGCTGACGGCTGCTCGTGCGCGGCGCGGCGTGCGTCACGGCGAGATGCTGGTCGGAGCTCTGCGTGGAGAACGCGACGAACAGCCCGTCCAGGAGCGCCTCGGCGCCCTCGCCCAGGAGCCGGACGTCGATCTCGTGGCGCGACAGCGCTCCGCCGAACGCGAACGCGTGGCTCAGGTAACGGCTCCCGCGTCCCGCGTCCACGGCGACGAGCCCGGTGTGGAACGCGTCCCGGCTCTCGTCCTGCACGCGGACGTGGCGGAGGATCGCGCCCGCGGCGAGCGAGACGAGCACGACGGAGTTCGTGTACGGAGAGCCCGCGCTCGCGAAGACGTCGAGGAGCGTCGCCTCCGCTCCTTCCTCGAGCACCACGTGGAAACGCGGATGGCTTACGGTGCGACCCGCCGAGAGGTGTGCGACGCGCACGGTCCCGGCCACACGAACGCCGCGGGGGATCGTGAGAACGAGCGCGTCATCGTGAGCTGCGGTGTTCAGATCGAGCAGGGCGTGCGGCCTCTGAGGAGCGGTTGGAGCCTTGGCGAGTTCAGAGAGCCGCTCGAGCCGCACTCCCTCGGGCAGGGGAGCGGAGGGGCGCAGCTCGGGACGGCCCGCGGCAAACACAGCATGCGGAAAAAGCGCGGCTTCTGGAATCTCGGGGAGCCCTTCACCCGCAGCGCCGTCGAATGTCGCGCGGGCGATCTTCGCGAGGTTCGTGTAGCGAAACTCCTCGTGATGCACCGAGGGGAGGCCGGACGCCGCGAAGCGCCCGAGGGCCTCCCGGCGCAAGGACTGGAGCCACTCGGGTCCGAAGGAGCTGCGCTCGTCGGCGCCACGCAGCAGCGCCTCGAAGCCCGGCTCGGTGACGGCTGTGACCGTCGTTTCCATCGCGATCGTCATGTTCAGGCCGCCGCCGGGGCCTCGCGCACGATCCAGCCGTAGCCCGATTCCTCGAGCCGGAGCGCCAGCGAACGGTCTCCCGACATCACGATCCGGCCCTCCACGAGAACATGGACGAAGTCGGGCTCGACGTGGTTCAAGAGCCTCTGGTAGTGCGTGATGAGGAGCATGCCCCGCTCGGGAGAGCGCAGCGCGGTGATCCCCGCGGAGACGACCCGCAGCGCATCGATGTCGAGACCCGAGTCGGTCTCGTCGAGGACGCAGAGCTTCGGGTCGAGGACCGCCATGTGGAAGATCTCGTTCCGCTTCTTCTCGCCGCCCGAGAAGCCCTCGTTCACGGGCCGCGTGAGGAGCTCCTCGGAAATATCGAGGAGCTTGGCCTTCTCCTCCACGAGCGTGAGGAAGTCCATCGGGTCGATCTCGGTCTCGCCGCGATGCTTGCGAATCGCGTTGAGCGCGGCGCGCAGGAAGTACGTGTTCGGAACTCCCGGGATCTCGACCGGATACTGGAACGAGAGGAACACGCCCTCGCGGGCCCGCTCCTCGGGCGTCATGTCGAGGAGGTTCCGGCCCATGTAGAGCACCTCGCCCTCGGTCACGGTGTAGCCCGAGCGCCCCGCGATGACGTTCGCGAGCGTGCTCTTGCCCGAGCCGTTCGGCCCCATGATCGCGTGCACCTCACCGGGATTGATCACGAGGTCGAGGCCGTTGAGGATCTCGCGCCCGTCGTCCTCGATGCGCGCGTGCAGGTTCTTGATCTCGAGCAGGCTAGCCAACGGATCCCTCCAGGCTGACTCCCAGGAGCTTCTGAGCCTCGACGGCGAACTCCATGGGCAGTTCCTTGATCACCTTTTTCGCGAAGCCGTTCACGATGAGCGAAACGGCCTCTTCGGCCGAAAGGCCGCGTTGCATGCAGTAGAAGAGCTGGTCCTCGCCGATCTTCGAGGTCGTCGCCTCGTGCTCGATCTGCGCCGAGGAATTCTTGACCTCGATGTACGGCACCGTGTGCGCGCCGCATTGGTCTCCGAGGAGCAGCGAATCGCACTGCGAGTAGTTCCGCGCGCCCTCGGCGTTCTTCAGGATCGTCACGGCCCCGCGGTACGTGTTCTGTCCGTGCCCGGCCGAGATGCCCTTCGACACGATCGTGGAGCGCGTGCGCTTGCCGATGTGGATCATTTTCGTGCCCGTGTCGGCCTGCTGGTAGTTGTTCGCGAGGGCGACCGAGTAGAACTCGCCCACGGAGTCGTCGCCGAGGAGGATGCAGCTCGGGTACTTCCACGTGATGGAGGAGCCCGTCTCGACCTGCGTCCAGGAGATCTTCGAGCGCTTGCCGAGGCACTTGCCGCGCTTGGTGACGAAGTTGTAGATGCCGCCCTTTCCGTCCTTGTCGCCCGGATACCAGTTCTGCACCGTGGAGTACTTGATCGTGGCGTCGTCCAGGGCGACGAGCTCCACGACGGCGGCGTGCAGCTGGTTCGTGTCGCGCTTCGGCGCGGTGCAGCCTTCGAGGTAGCTCACCGACGCGCCTTCCTCGGCCACGATGAGCGTCCGCTCGAACTGGCCCGTGTCGGCCTGGTTGATGCGGAAGTACGTCGAGAGCTCCATGGGGCAGCGGACGCCCTTGGGGATGAAGCAGAACGAGCCGTCCGAGAACACGGCGGAGTTGAGCGTCGCGAAGAAATTGTCGGAGTACGGGACCACCGTCCCCAGGTACTTCCTGATGAGCTCCGGGTGCTCGCGCACGGCCTCCGAGAACGAGCAGAAGATGACGCCCACTTCGGCCAGCTTCGCCTTGAACGTGGTCGCCACCGAGACGCTGTCGAACACGGCGTCCACGGCCACGCCCGCGAGGATCGCGCGCTCCATGAGCGGCACGCCGAGCTTCTCGTACGTCGCGAGGAGCGCGGGGTCGACCTCGTCGAGGCTCTTCGGCCCGTCGGTCTTGGATTTGGGTGCCGCGTAGTAGGAGATGGCCTGGTAGTCGATCGCGGGATACGACACCTTCGCCCAGGTGGGCTCCTTCATGGTCAGCCAGTGCCGGTAGGCGCGGAGGCGCCAGTCGGTGAGCCACTCGGGCCCGCCCTTCTTGGCCGAGATCGCGCGCACCACGGTCTCGGAGACTCCCGGCGGAAAGACGTCGCTCTCGATGTCCGTGACGAAGCCGTGCCGGTACTCCTGTTGCGTCAGCTCGGAGAGGATCTCGGTGCTCATGGCTTCATTCGTTTCCTCAAATAGCCGCGCCGGCGCCGGCGCCGCGGCGCCGAAGGACGCCGCGATCACTACCCTCCCGAAGGTCGCGGAGCTGCGCCGGGCGGAGGGCCGGCAGGGAGAGAGAGGGAGACGGGGAGGACATCGGTCGCGTCATCTCCGCGAGCGTGAGCCGCGAGAGGGCGTCCACAACGGTGCGGTTGATGATCTGCCAGTTGCCGCGCGTGGGGCAGCCGTGCTCGTGCGCGCAGAGGCCGGGCTGGGAGCACTCGGTGAGGGAGACGGCACCCTCGAGGGCGGCCAGCGCGTCCGCCACGGTGATCTGCGAGGCGGGACGTGAGAGCGTGTAGCCGCCCTTCGTGCCACGGTGCGATTCGAGGAGACCCGCGCTCGTGAGCATCTTGAGGAGCTTCGTGACGGTGGGCAGGGGAAGGCGCGCGTCGGCGGCCAGCTCCCGGGCGTTGGCTCCCGAGGCGCTCGCGCCTCCGCTGCCCGCCTCGCGCGAGGCGAGGTGCGTGAGGAGCACGAATCCGTAGTCGGTGAGCTTGTTGAGTCTGAGCATGGCGGGCCCGGTCCCTAATCAGGACCGAAACGGTACTGTATTGAGCGTCCGCGGTGCTGTCAAGCTGTGCTATGACTCACCGAGCATGCTGGCTGCTTCGCTCTTCGACGTTCAGTCGCCCGTTGGAGCCCTGCTGCTCGCCTTCTGCGGGGTCCTCCTCCTGATCCCCGTCGTTTCGTTCCGTTCGCGGCCCGTCGTTTTCTGCCAGTACCTGCGCGCCAT